>JARRNI010000040.1:0-14027 GCA_037385125.1 Pseudolabrys sp. | reverse complement strand
TCGGACGCGATCTTGTAGCAGGCGGCCTTTTGGTGAATGTCGATTTCGGATTCGGAGCGCTCAAGCGCGGTGCCCATGGCGTAGCGGTTGTTTTCGCACACAAACAGCACCGGCAGCCCCCAAAGCGCCGCCAAGTTCATGCTCTCGTGAAACTCGCCTTCCGCCACGGCGCCTTCGCCGAAGAAGCAGGCGACGATGTGATCCGCGCGCTGCATCTGCGCGGCGAGCCCGAGGCCGACAGCCGTCGGCAAACCGCCGCCGACGATGGCGTTGCCGCCGTGGAAATTATGCTCGACGTCGAACAGGTGCATGGAGCCGCCGCGGCCGTGGCTGCAACCCTCCTGCTTGCCGCACAGCTCGGCCATGACCTTGTTCATCGGCACGCCGCGCGTGATCGCATGACCGTGCTCGCGGTAAGTGGCGACGATATGGTCGCGCTCCTCCAGCACCGGGATGACGCCAACCGCCACCGCCTCCTCGCCGTCGTAGAGATGCAGGAAGCCGCGGATCTTCTCTTGGGTGTAGAGCTCGGCGGCCTTGTCCTCGAAATGGCGGATACGGATCATCTTCTTCAGAAGATCCAGCATGTGCGCGCGCGACAGATGCGGCTTGTCCGAGGCTTCCGTCATCGCTCCTCGCTTTCCAGCGTCGAGATGTCGCCCTCCGGCAGCCCGAGCTCACGCGCTTTCAGCAGCCGGCGCATGATCTTGCCGCTGCGCGTCTTCGGCAGGTTCTGCCGGAACGCGATGTCCTTCGGCGCCACCGCCGGCCCGAGGTGCTTGCGGGCGTGGCCGAGCAATTCCTTGCGCAGGGCTTCGCTTGCCTCAAAGCCCGGCTTGAGCGCAACGTAAGCCTTGACCACCTCGCCGGCTGCCGGATCGGGGATGCCGATGACACCGGCCTCGGCCACCGCGGGATGCTCCATCAGCGCGCTCTCCACCTCGAACGGGCCGATGCGATGGCCGGCGCTCTTGATCACGTCGTCGGCGCGGCCGACGAACCAATAATAGCCTTCCGCGTCGCGCATCGCGAGGTCGCCGGTGAGATACCAGCCGTCGACGAAGCACTTCTTGTAGCGCGCCTCTTCGTGCAGATAGGCGCGCATCATCGACGGCCAGCCCGGCCTGAGCGCCAGTTCGCCCATGGCCATCGGCTTGGTGACTGCGCGCACCTTGCCGCCTTCCAAAGGTCGTAGTTCTTGGCGTAGTCGGCACCGGCCTTCATCAGCATGCGCACCGCGGTCGGCGCGGTGTACCAGACCGTCACCTTCTGGTCCTGCAGAATGCGGTACCAGCGCTCGGCGGCAAATTCGGCCTGATCGACGATCATGGTAGCGCCGTTGGTGAGCGGCGAGATGATGCCGTAGGACGTGCCGGTGACCCAGCCCGGATCGGCCGTGCACCAGAAGATGTCGTCGGGGTGCAGGTCGAGCGCGAGCTTGCCGGTGACGTTGTGGGCGACCGCGGCCTCGTGCACGTGCACCGCGCCTTTCGGCTTGCCGGTTGTGCCGCTGGTG
The DNA here is from genome assembly GCA_037385125.1 of Pseudolabrys sp. Lineage (GTDB taxonomy): Bacteria > Pseudomonadota > Alphaproteobacteria > Rhizobiales > Xanthobacteraceae > Pseudolabrys. The sequence continues at coordinate 12,511 of JARRNI010000040.1, read as the reverse complement.
AAGTGCAAGAGCGCCATGTCCTCCGGCTGGGTGGCGGCGACCTCGAATGTATCGGACGCCTGCGCCAGGGCGGCGGTGAGGTCGATGGTGCCCGGCGGCGGATTCCTTGAGCATTCGACCAGGAAGACGTGCTTGAGGCTGGCGATTTCCTTGCGCCAGGGCTCGACCTTGCGCTTGTAATAGGCTTCGGTGGTCAGAAGCGCATTCGCCTCGCCGATGGTCATGCGCGACTTGATCGGCTCCGGCCCGAAGGCGGAAAACAGCGGCGAGAACACGCTGCCGTTCTTCAGCGTGCCGAGCGCGGCGATGTAGAGCTCGGGGATACGGCCGAGCAGCGAATAGACCCGGTCGTCCTTGCCCAGCCCACGCGCCGCCAGCACATTGGCGAAGCGGTTCACCGCGGCAGCGAGCTCGGCATAGCTGAAGTCGCGGATCGTGTCGTCGCGCCCGATCCAGCGCAGCGCGAGCTTGCCGCCCTGCCCCGCCTTCACATGGCGGTCCACCGCCTCATGAGCGATGTTGAGGCCGCCACCGGGCAGGCCGTCGAGCAGGGCGCGCGCCTGCTCCCAGGAGAACGCCTTGGCGTATTCATCGTAGTTCTTGAGATTGGCGCCGGCGGTATCTTCGGGGCGTTTGCGGATGACGTCCAAGGCCATTTTTGCACCTTCCGTGCTTCCACCTGCCCCCGATCGGCGGCAGCATGCCGGAGCCGCCGACAACCAGTTTTGACCCAGGTCAACGGGCCAGGCGGAGGTTGTCAAGGACCGCGCCCACCTGAACGAAGACTCTCAATTGTTTGAGGAAAAGCCAACATTAATTTTTGGAAAGCTGCTGCGAACGCGAGCAAGCCGATGGTCACAAATCCTTCGCGCCGGATGTGACCCGGATTTGACCTGGATCAGAAACGCCGCTCTGCGTTTTATTACCGTAGCATAGGACAGATCGGCCGCGCGGCCTCGAATACGGCGAGGGGGACCTCTCATGAAGACTTACATTCTGGCATTGCCGGCCTTGGAAGTCGTCCACCTGTTGCGCGCCGAGACGAAGGCCGCGCACGGCGCCCCCGAGCTCGATGTCGGCGCGCCCGAGAAGGAATACGTGATCGAGGAGGATTTCGACCGCCGCTCGTACGGATTCGGCGACGGCGAGGAATTCGACCTCGTCACGTCGATCGCAACGCTCACCATCGAGCCGCGCGTGGAGAGCGGCTATTGGATTCTCGAAGCGGCGGTCGAGCGTTCGCTCGGGCCCATCCCCATCTCGCAAGAGGACGACCTGACCCGCACCGAGCTGAACCTCGATGAATTCGAGGCCGAGCTGCGCGCGCCCGGACCCAAGCGCGTCACCGTCCGGCTGCAAGTACAAACATCAGCGCTAAAGCAGGCTTTCGAACGTTGGCTGGCCGAGATGCGCGCCCGCCATCCGTGGAAGCCGGAAGCCGCGCCACCCCTGGCGCATTTGGAACAGACATCGGAGGAAGGACAGATGAGCAGAACGCAAGAGAACAACGGAAATGTGAAGGAAGCCGTCGGTGTCTTCCGCGATGCCAAGGCGCTGGAAGCGGCCGTGGACGAGCTGGAAGTGTCCGGCTTCGACCGCGCCGCCGTCTCGGTGCTGGCGACGGATGCGCAGGCCACGCAACAGGTCGAGCGCTTCTACCGCACGGTCAGGGATATCGAGGACAGCGCCCGCGCACCGCACGGCTCCTTCGTCGACCGCGATTCGCGCACCGAAGGTGAGGCGTCGGTCGTCGGCCTGCCGATCTATGTGGGCGGCTGCGCCGGCGCGGCCGCGGTCGCCGCGGCCGGCGGAGCGCTGGCGCTCGCCTTCGCGGGGGCGCTTGCCGGCGGCCTCGCAGGGGCCGGCCTCGGCGCCATCTTTGCCACCGCCATCGCCCGCCATCACGCGGCGGAACTCCGAGAACAGCTGGACAAGGGCGGCCTCGTGCTCTGGGTGCGCGTGCCCGACGCGGAGGCGGAGAAGCGCGCCGTCACCGTGCTGAACAAGATGGGTGCCAAGGACGTTCACGTCCACGAGATCAAGCACGACTGGGGCTCTGCCCCGTCGAGAATGCCCCAGGCCGACCCGTTCCTGCTCGAGGGCGACCAGTCCTGAGCCCAACCTGCCGCGAACGGTAAAGCGCTATGTACGCCACCGCGATCGCCCTATGGGCCGCCTTCCTGGTCGTCGCCGTCTACTATACCCGCCGCGACCGCAATCCGCGCATGCGGCCGCTGGCGGCCTACCTGATCTTCGTGACGGTGTTCACGGTGGCGTCGTTCGTGCTGTTCGCGGCCATCATCATCGTGCTGGGCACGCTCGGGCAGGAGCACGCCCTTGACAGTCCGATCGCCGCCGTGGTCGTTCTTTTCGTCATGTTCGTTCCGGCGTTCTTCATTGCGCGCTGGCAGATCCGCAAGCCGCCGCCGCCGCCCGTGCAGCCTTGAGCGCCTGATCAGGCGTGCGCCGAAAGCTGGATCACTTCACCAGCGGATGGCCCTGCTTCGCCCAGTTGCGCAGGTCCATGATCACAGCGACGACATTAGTAAAGCCGATATTTTGCAGTTGCTTGGCGGCAAGGGTGGCGCGGCCGCCGGTCAGGCACTGCACGTAGATTTTCTTGTTCATATCGACCTTGTTGGGATAGCCGAGTTGCTTCCCGAACAGCAGCGCCACCACGCCGCGCAGGAAGGCCGGCTGCGCCGCCGCCGCGCCGCTGTTGGGAAAGCTGACGACCGGCGCGGGATACCGCGCCGGAGACTTCTGCTTGTCCGCATGCCCGGTGAACGCCAACAGGACCGCCGCTACCGCCGCACTCACGAGCTTTATCATCGGCCCATTTATCCCCCGGAGAGCGGCAAAGTCATTAACGGACGCAGCCGCGTGACCTCGGCGACAACGCGTTGGGCCACTTCATCGATGCCGTCCGCAACTGCCGGCGTGACGGCTGCGCCGGGGTCGAAGGAGTGACCTTCCACCGCATAGACGATAATTTCCTGCGGCGCTTGCCCGAGCGTGCGCGCCAAGCGGATGGCATCGGCCAGGCCGAAAGCGTGGCTCGACGTGACCGCCATTTCGGCCGGGAGCGCATCGGTCGCCAGATCGAGCCGGTGAATGCGGCCGGGCCCGCTTATGGGCACCGCGGCGTCCACGCAGATAAGCGCGTCGAAGCCCGCCCAATCGTCGATCAGCGCCAGCATGTCGCCGCCGCGCGCGATGAGCGCCACGTCCGCTGGCAGCCGGCCGGCGAGCGCTTTCGCCACCAGCGCGCCGATTCCGTCATCGCCGCGATCCGGGTTGCCCAGACAGGCGACGAAAATCTTGCGCGGCGCAGCCGGGCCGCTCATTCGCGATGCACCGTCAATTTAAGGAAATGGGCCGAACACGAGATGCAAGGGTCATAATTGCGGATGCTCTGTTCGCAGCGGCCGCGAATGGCGTCGTCCGGCTGGTCCAGCATCGTGCCCGCGACCGCGGCGAGGTCATCCTCAATGCTCGGCTGGTTTTGCGACGTGGGCGGCACAATGCGCGCGGCGCGGATGGTGCCTTCGCCGTCGAACTCGTAGCGGTGCCAGCAGATGCCGCGCGGCGCCTCGGTGCAGCCGAAGCCGGTGGCGGCGCGCGGCTCGACGAGAACCGATGCCGCGTCGGGCGGAGTATAGTCCGCAATCAGCCGCAGCGCCTCTTCGCAGGCATAGTAGATCTCGATGGCCCGCACGACGATGCTCTTGAACGGGTTGCGGCACACCGGGCCGAGCCCCGCCTCGCGTGCGAGCGCCTGCACGGAAGCCGGCAGGCGGTCGAAATTGAGCGCGTAGCGCGCCATCGGCCCGACCAAGTAAGCGCCGCGCCGCTTGACCGCCGAATGGAGCGCGGTCGAATGCGACACGTGGCGCTCCTCGAACTCGTTGTCGAATTGCGAAACATCGATATCGATGTCGCGGTTGGAGACCAGCCGCCCCTCGTTGAACGGATATTCGTCCGGATGACGTAGCGCCACGAACTCGTAGTCGCGCTCCAGGTCGGGGAACGGGAAGGTCGCCACCCAGCGCACCAGCCCTGCCGCCAGATCGCGGGCGCGCTCGAGCTTCTCGGCCATGGGCGCCAGCTCGACCCGCGTGGGTACACGATGAAAACCGCCGGCCATCACGTTGACGGGGTGGACTTCCCGCCCGCCGAGCAGGCTCATCAGCTCGTTGCCGGTCTTCTTAAGCGCCAGCCCGTTGCGCACGGCGTCGCCATGCTCGCGCGCCATACTGATGCCGTCGGGGAAGCCGAGGAAATCCGGCGCATGCAGCATCACCACATGCAGCGCGTGGCTTTCAATCCATTCGCCGCAGTAGACCAGCCGCCGCAGCGCGCGCAGCCGGCCGTCGACTTTGGCGCCGAAGGCCCTCTCGATGGCATGCACCGAGCTCATCTGATAGGCAATCGGGCAGATGCCGCAGATGCGCGCGACGATATCGGGCAGCTCGGCATAGCCGCGGCCGGGCAGGAAGGCTTCGAAGAAGCGCGGCGGCTCGAAAATGTTCAGCCGCGCCGCCGTCACCCGCCCGTCGCTGATATGCAGGTCGAGCGCGCCTTCGCCTTCCACGCGCGCGAGATAATCGACCTGGATCGTCTTAGTCGCCATGTGCTTCGTCCCCAAAGGCTTCGTCCCGATGCGCTTCGCTCTCCTTGCGGAACGGCTCCGCCGCGGCGTTGAAAGTACGCAGGGCGCGCAGGATGTCGCGTTTGTCCGCGCCCAGCGCCTGCCATTCGCGCGCCAGCGCCGCGGTGTTCGGTGTCTCCATGGGGCCGTAGCAGCCGTAGCAGCCGCGTCGGTAGGCCGGGCAGATGGCGCCGCAGCCGGCATGGGTGACCGGGCCGAGGCAGGGCATGCCCTGCACCATGACGCAGACGGTGCCGCGCTGCTTGCACTCGACGCAGACGCTGTGGGCGGGAACGGCGGGCTTGCGGCCGGCGAGAAAGGCCGAGATCACCTCGACGAGCTGAAGCTTGTTGATCGGGCAGCCGTGCAGCTCGTAGTCCACCGGCACATGGGCGGAAATCGGCGTGGAGGTGGCGAGCGTTGAGATATATTGCGGCGAGGCGTAGACCGCGGCGACGAAGTCGTTCACGTCGGCGAAATTGCGCAGCGCCTGGATGCCACCGGCGGTGGCGCAGGCGCCGATGGTCACGAGATGTTTCGACTGCTCGCGAACCTTGTGGATGCGCTCGGCGTCGTGCGGCGTGGTGATCGAGCCCTCCACCAGAGAGAGGTCGTAGGGGCCGTCGACGATCGCGCTCGAGGCTTCCGGGAAATTGGCGATCTCGATCTCGCCGGCAAGCGTCAAGAGCTCGTCCTCGCAGTCGAGCAGCGACAACTGGCAGCCGTCGCAGGAAGCAAATTTCCAGACCGCCAGCTTGGGCCGCTCTTGCGCGCTCATCTCAAAGCTCCCGGATGGCGAAGATATCGGCGATCCTGTCGTAGCGCATCACCGGCCCGTCCTTGCAGACGAAAGTGGGGCCGAACTGGCAATGGCCGCACAGGCCGATCGCGCATTTCATGTTGCGCTCCATCGACAGATAGATGCGTTCGTCGGCGATGCCGGCTTCGCGCAGGGCGGTGACCGTGAAGCGCATCATCACTTCCGGGCCGCAGACCAAGGCGATGGCCTCCTCCGGGTCGAAGGCGGCGCGCGGAATGAGGCCCGGCACCACCCCGACATTGCCGCGCCACTCGGCATCGGCGTGGTCGACGGTCACCTCGATATCGACGTCGAGACGCCGGCGCCATTCTTCCAACTCTTCACGAAACAACAAGTTGCCGGGGTTGCGGCTGCCGACCAGGATGACGACGCGGCCGTAGCGCTGGCGGCTGGTTAGGATGGCGCAGATCGCCGGACGCAGGGGGGCGAGGCCAAGGCCGCCCGCGACGATGACAATGTCGGCGCCCTCGGCAGCCGTCACCGGCCAGCTCGCGCCGAACGGCCCGCGCAGGCCGATGGTCGCGCCGGGCGAAAGTTTCGTCAGCGCCTTGGAAACCGCGCCGACGGCACGCACGGTGTGGGCGAAGGTCCCTTCGTCCGTTTCCTCGTTGCTCATGCTGATCGGCACTTCGCCGACCCCGAACACATAGAGCATGTTGAACTGGCCGGAGCGGAACGGCGGGCGCGCACCGGAAACCGGCTTGACCGCGAGCGTCACGGTGTCGGGCAGGTCGCGGCGCACGTCCTCGACCCGGTAGATCTGCGGCACGAACGGATCGGGCGGCGCCGAGCCCATGTCAGCCGTTTCCGTAGACATCGAGAATCTGCAGGCGGGTGGAGTGCAGCCGCTTCACGAAGATCGGCAGGAATCGCTTCATCATCTCATAGCCAAAACTATGATCGCTTTCGATCTTGCCGCGCAGGCAGGCGGCGTCGATGCCGATCGCGCGGGTGAGTTCCACCGCGCGGGCGTCGAACATCCACTTGTAGGGCGGGATGAGCCAGGAGGCGCCGACCACCTCGCCTTCGCCGAGCGTGGCGAAGACGATGGGCGCGCGGCCCGGCGAATGGATCTCCAGCGCTACCTTGCCATGGCGGATCAGGAAGAACTCGTTAGCCGGCTCACCCTCGCGGAACAGGTACTGCTCCGCCTCGAAGCGATGGTTGCGGGCGCAGCCGGTGACCAGCTGGCCGTACTCGGGTGAAATGCCCGCGAAGAAAGCATGCCCCCCAACAATCCGCTCAAGTCCCTCCATGTCCCTGCGCCTTTGTTGCGTGCGGCGTCGCCCTGATCGCCGCGGCCTCTTCGGTGATGTCGATGCCCACCGGGCACCAAGTGATGCAGCGGCCGCAGCCGACGCAGCCGGACATGCCAAACTGATCGATCCAGGTCGCCAGCTTGTGCGTCATCCATTGCCGGTAGCGCGCGCGGTTGGTCTTGCGCACGCTGCCGCTGCTGATGAAGGAGAAGTCCATGGTGAAGCAGGAATCCCACTTGCGTACCCGCTCGGCGGAGGCGCCGGTGAGATCGCTGTGGTCCTCGACCGTGGTGCAGAAGCAGGTCGGGCACACCATGGTGCAGTTGCCGCAGGTGAGGCAGCGCGCGGCCACCTCGTCCCAGCGCGGGTGATTGAGATTGCCTTCCAGCAATTCGCGGATGCCGTCGGTTTCCAGCCTGCGGCCCATCTGATTCGCCGTGCGCGCGACGATGGTCTCGGCGGCGGCGATATCGTCCGGCGCAGCCTCCCGATACGGCACGTCCTTGAGCATAGCGGCGCCGGTTGCGCTGCCGATCTCGACCAGGAATTCATGGCGGATTCCGTCGACCAACTCGGTGAGCGCCAGATCGAAGCCCGCCTCGGCCTTGGGGCCGGTGTCCATCGACACGCAGAAGCAGGTACCGCCGGCCTGGCCGCAATTCACCGCGACGACGAAGGCGTCGCGCCGCCGCGCGGCGTAATCCGTGTCCGGATAGGGGCCGTCGCAGAAAACCTTGTCCTGCACGTCGATGGCGGCGATCTCGCAGGCGCGAACGCCGATGAAGGCGAATTTTGGGGGCGCGGGCTGATCGCTTTCGACCGTAACCTCATCGCCGCGCTTGCGCGCGCGCCACATCGTCATGACCGGCGGATGCAGGAACCGCTTCCAGGCCTGGGGCCCGACGGTAAACCCGAACAGCGCGCCGTCGTCGCGACGTTGCAGGCCATAGCGGCCGGGGGCCTGGCGGTCGGTCCAGCCGCCGGGCAAATCGTCGATGCGCGCGATCGTGTCATAGACGATGGCTTCCTCGCGCACCGTCGGCCCCACGACCTGATAGCCCGCGGCGGCCAAGACATCGATTAGCGCCTGCAAGCCGTCGCAGGCGATCAAGAATTTCGCTGTGCCTTCGGTCGGAGCGCCTTCCATGACTCGGTGACTTTTCTCCTCGCAGGCTCCAATGTTAAACTAAATTAATAAGAACAAACCGCGAGCGCGTGGGCAGACCCCATCGTAAGAACTATAAATACGGAAACATTATAGCCACGGATGGTTAGCAATTGAAGGCTCAATAAGCGCACATTGCAATCCTGGTCCGCTGCGCCAGAGCCATTCGACGGATGAGACGCTTCAGGGAGCGAACTGGATGGAACGCGAAACTATGCATCGGCTTCTGCGCGATATGCTGCTCGCCCGCACTTTCGAGGAGCGCGCCGCGGCCGAATACATGAAAGCCAATATCAAAGGCTTCCTGCACCTCTATCCGGGTGAAGAGGCCGTCGCGGCCGGCGTCATCAACGCCGCCGATGCATCGGACTACGTCGTCAGCACCTATCGCGAGCATGTCCATGCGCTAATCCGAGGCGTGCCCGCCCGTCAAGTCATGGCGGAATTGTTCGGCCGCACCGGCGGCGTGAGCGGCGGCATGGGCGGCTCGATGCACATGTTCGACCGCGAGCGGCGCTTTATGGGCGGCTATGCAATCGTCGGCGAAAGCTGCCCGATCGCCGTCGGCATCGCCTACGCTGTCGTCATGCGCGACAGGCCCGAGGCAGTGATCTGCTTCTTCGGCGACGGCGCGATGAACCAGGGTGCCTTCCACGAGGCGCTTAACATGGCCGGGCTCTGGCATTTGCCTGTACTGTTCGTTTGCGAGAACAACCATTACGCCATCGGTACCGAGGTCCATCGCCACTCGGCTGTGCCGGATCTGTACAAGCGCGCGGCTGCCTACAACATTCCGGCCGAGAGGATCGACGGTATGGATGTGCTGAAGGTCTACGAGGCGGGGGGCCGCGCGCTCGATCACGTCCGGCGCGGCGACGGGCCGCAGTTTCTCGAGTGTGAAACCTATCGCTATCGCGGGCACTCGATGTCGGATCCCGGCACTTACCGGCCTGCGGTCGAACTGAAGGCCTATCAGGCGCACGATCCGCTCTCGGCTGCGATCCGCGAGCTCGAGTTCCGTTATCCGAGCCCAGAAGAGCTGGCTGCGGTGGGACCCGACCATATCGCGCGTCTCGGCCAGCATATGATCGAGGCCGGCCACGCCCGCGAAGCCGAGGTGGAGGCGATCAAGCAGGACGTCAAAAAGATGGTAGAAGACGCCGTCCAGTTCGCGCTCGACAGCCCGCAGCCGACCATGGATGCCGCCTGGCAGGCGCTGCGCTGCAACCGCCGCGAAGAAGTGATAATCTGAGAGGACACGCCATGGCAGAGGAAATGCTTTACTGGCAGGCACTCAACCGGGCCATGGACCGCGCCATGGAGGCCGACATATCGGTCTTTACACTCGGCGAAGATGTCGGTCTCTATGGCGGAACATATCGCGTCACCGAGGGGCTTTACGCCAAGTACGGCGAATGGAGGGTGCGCGATACGCCGATCTCGGAAGGCGGCTTCACCGGGCTTGGCGTGGGCGCCGCCATGGTCGGCATGCGCCCGGTGGTCGAGATCATGACGATCAATTTCGCCTTGCTCGCGATGGACTCAATCGTCAACGCCGCGGCGAAGATTCCGCTGATGTCGGGTGGTCAGTTCCCAATGGCACTGGTCGTCCGCGTACCGGGCGGGATCGCGCGCCAGCTTGCCGCGCAGCACTCTCAGCGTCGCGAGCAGATTTTCATGAACGTGCCGGGCCTGCGCATCGCAGTGCCGTCGACGCCGCAGGATGCCTATTGGCAACTGGGCCAGGCCATTGCGAGCGACGATCCCATTATCCTGCTCGAACACGAGATCTTGTACTTCACGAAGGGGATGGTCGATATGGTCGCCGATGCGCCGCCGATGCATCGCGCCATCATTCGCCGGCCTGGAAAGGACCTGACGATCGTCGCCTATTCGCGCACCGCGCTGCTTGCGCAGGAAGCCGCCGCAGAGCTCGCCAAAGAGAACGTCGATGCGGAAGTCGTCGACCTTCGCAGCCTGAGCCCGATCGATTGGAATACTTGCGCAACCTCGGTCAACAAGACCCATCGTCTGCTGATGGTGGAAGAAGATTGCCGGTTCGCCGGCGCGGGAGCGGAAGTGCTGGCAAGCCTCACGGAGCGCTGCTTCGCTGCGCTCACGGCGCCGCCGCAACGCGTCGCCGGTCTCGATATCCCGACGCCCTATAACGGTACGCTCGAAGCCGCCACCATTCCCCAAGTCCCCGATATCGTGGCGGCGGCGCGCGCGCTTTGCCAGCCGGCAAAGGTCAAGGCGACCGCGGAAGCTGGCTAAGCGCGCTGCGGGTCACCCTTGCGCGAGCGGCGCAAGGCCGTGCCAGGCCGCGCCGGCGGTCAGGCCGCCGATATAGGCCCAGCCGAGCACGCGGTTATGCTCGAGACAGACGCGGTGATACCAGAGCGGCCAGCCGACATAGCCCGGCGGCGGCACGGTTGGACGCGGCCGACTGGTAATCCTGACGGCGCGGGCGGCGCGCGGGACGGCGAACACGATCGCCGCCGCGAACGGCGTCAGCCGGCCGAGGCCGATCAGCACGGCGACGATGACGTAGATCGCCACGATGGCGGCGATGTTGAGCGCACGCGCAGCCCGTTCGCCGGTTAGCACCGGCAGCGTGTGGATGGCCCGGCCGGAGTCGAAATCCATCTGGTCGATGTGCTTGCCCATCAGGATGGACATGACGCCCAGCCCGAAGGGCAGCGAGGCCAGCATGGCGTCGGCCGCGAGTTGGCCAGCGATCATGGCGAAGCCGCCGCCGATCATCAGCGGCCCCCACACCAGCAACACGGCAACCTCGCCGAGACCGACGCTCTTCAGCGGCGTCGGCGCGGCGTCATAGAGGAACAGCAGCCCGACGCCGGCGGCGGCGAAGGCAAAGGCCATCCAGCCGCGCTCGACGATGAAATAGGCCGTGATGGCAAGGCCGATGGCGGCGAGCAGCGCCAGCCCGGTGAGCAGCGTGCCGCGGTCGAGCAGTCCGCTGGCGAGCGGGTGCACGGTGTAGCGCATGCGCGGCGAATCCGGCGTGTCGTGGCCGCGGGTGAAGCCGAAATAGTCGTTGCTCAGATTGCTGATCATGTGGGCGACGACAAATCCCACCAGCACGCCGACGAAGCCGACCCAGTCGAAAAGCCCGGACCCGGCGGCCAGCAGGCCGGCAATGATGGCGGCCTGCACGGAGATGACCAGGATGACGCTGCGCGCGGCATAGAGAAACAGCGCGACGCGATCCAGGCCGGACACGTCCTGGATGCCGGGCTTGTAGAAGCCGGTAAAGGCGCCCCACCAGAGTTGCGGCTTCAATACGCTCATGCCGATGACCGCGTCATGGGGGTACCGCCCCGGACCGCTACCGCAAATCGGCGCAAAAATCCAACGAGGCGACCCCGTGCTGGCCGATGCCGAGCAGGGCGCGGGCGGCCCGCATTTAACCGGAGGTAATCACTTTATGGCCGGTTCTGGTATCCTCGCTCTGGGCTTGTTGCGAAAGCTGCCGTAAACCATGTTCAGAGCCTCAGAAAGTCGGCCGCTCCCTTACGGCTGAGCCATTACGTAGACATCCGTAGTTGACCGGATGGTACCCGGCTCCGCTATGCAGGCGGCATGAGTCAGTTGTCGCAAGTGAAACCACCGCGGCCCTGCCCGGTCTGCCAAGTGGCCATGCAGGCGTTCCGCGAGAACAATGCCATCGTCCACCGCTGCGAGCGGTGCAGCACGGTGATCTCGGTCGCCAATCCGCCCGCCACCGCCGCAGCGAAGTGACGCGGCGGCGGCCCCCAGCGAGTCTTTCGAAGCCGCCCGGTCGTGTCCAGCGCCGCGCGAGGCGGGCGATGGACGACACGGCACCAACCGCGGGAAGCTTCTGCACCTGCGCCGACGCGGTTCCAGCAGCACCCGGCGCTTATATCCTGGCAGTTGAACTGGCTGAGGCGCTGACGTTGGCGCTGCCCGGCAAGCCGGCAGCCACTCTCGGCCCCGGCCGCTATCTGTATTGCGGCTCGGCGCGCGGGCCGGGCGGCCTCCGGGCGCGGCTTCGCAGACATATGGCCCGCGGCAAGGCCATCAGGTGGCATATCGACAATCTCTCGGAAACGGGAACCGTGCTCGGCACCTGGGTGTTTCCCGACGAGAGCGAGTGCGAACTGGCCGGCAGGCTCGCCAGCCTGCCGGTACCTATCGCGGGCTTCGGCAGCACCGATTGCCGGCGTTGCCACAGCCATCTTTTCCGATGGGCCGGTGCGGCAATGCCGGCTGTTGCTCTTCGGGCCCGGGGGCGTAAGGATACGCACGCGCAATAAATGGTCAGCAACACGGACCCGAACGACAATGCCGCAGGGTGACGAGCCGCGCGCCGAACCGGAGATTATTCCCCCCGACCGCGCCGGGCGGGACAAGCATCGGAAACGGACGTTCACCGATGCGTACGGCAACGAGCGCATCTACGTCGCGCAGGTCAGTCCCGTCGGCTCCATCCTGGTGGTGTTGGTCGCGGCGATCTTGCTGGCGGTCATGCTGGTGCTGCTGCTGGGGGCGCTCATGATCTGGCTGCCCGTGCTCGTCTTCTTCGTCGCCGGCGCCTTCATCGTGGCGATCGTGCGCGCGTACTTCAAGCGCGG
>JARRNI010000039.1:0-17605 GCA_037385125.1 Pseudolabrys sp. | reverse complement strand
CTTCAAGCACTTCGCCTATGTCAACCCGGGCGCGCCGCAGGGCGGCAGCGTGCGCCAGGCCGCCTTCGGCACTTTCGACAATTTCAACCTCGTGATCTCCGGCGTGAAGGGCAATCTCGTCAGCGGCCTCGAGCTGCTCTACGAGAACCTGATGACCTCCGCGCTCGACGAGGTGGCGACCGGCTACGGCCTGTTGGCGGAAGCGGTCAGCTACCCGCCCGACCGTACCTCGGTGACTTACCGGCTGCGCACCAATGCGCGCTGGCACGACGGCAAGCCGGTGACGCCGGAAGACGTCGTCTTTTCATTCGATACCTTCAAAAAGAACAGCCCGCAGCTCGCCGCCTATTACCGGCACGTGAAACAGGCCGAGAAGACCGGCGAGCGCGATGTGACCTTCACTTTCGACGGGCCGGGCAACCGCGAGCTGCCGCAGATCGTCGGCGAGTTGACGGTGCTGCCGAAGCACTGGTGGGAAGGCACCGACGCCAAGGGCAAGAAGCGCGACGTCACGCAGACCACGCTGGAGCCGCCGCTCGGCTCCGGACCGTACAAGATGAAGGACTTCGCGCCCGGACGCAGCATCATCTACGAGAAGGTGCCGGGCTATTGGGGCGAGGACCTCAACGTCAACATCGGCGCCAATAATTTCCAGGAAATCCGCTACGAATATTACCGCGACAGCACGGTGGAGCTGGAAGCTTTCAAAGGCGACCAGGTCGACTGGCGCACCGAGACCAGCGCCAAGAACTGGGCGACCGCTTATGATTTTCCCGCGGTCAAGGAAAAGAAGGTGGTGCTGGAGGAATTCCCGATCCGCAATTTCGGGATCATGCAGGCCTTCGCCTTCAACATCCGGCGCGACAAGTTCAAGGATCCGCGCGTGCGCCGCGCCTTCAACTTCGCCTTCGATTTCGAGGAGATGAACCGGCAGCTCTTCTACGGCCAGTACAAGCGCATCGACAGCTATTTCTCCGGCACCGAGCTCGCCTGCTCCGGCATCCCGCAAGGCAAGGAGCTGGAAATCCTCAATACGGTGCGCGACGAGGTGCCGCCCGAATTGTTCACCAAGCCCTATACCAATCCGGTCGCCGGCACGCCGGTGAAGGCACGGCGAAACCTGCGCGAGGCGCTCAAGCTGTTCCGCCAGGCCGGCTACGTGATCAAGAACACCAAGCTGGTCAACGCCAAGACCGGCGAGCCCTTCAGCGTGGAATTCCTGGTGCAGGACCCGGCGACCTCGCGTTTCGTCCTGTTCTACAAGCCTTCGCTGCAGCGCATCGGCATGAATGTGAGCGTGCGCCTGGTCGACAGCGCTCAGTATGAGAACCGGCTGCGGCGGCGGGAATTCGATATCGTCACCGCGACCTGGGGCGAGTCGCTGTCGCCCGGCAACGAGCAGCGCGGCTATTGGGGCTCGGCCGCCGCCGACGAGCCCGGCTCGCGCAACTATGTCGGCATCAAGAACCCGGCAGTCGACAAGCTGATCAACCGCATCGTCTACGCCACGGACCGCGAAGACCTGGTGGCGGCGACCCACGCGCTCGACCGCGTGCTGCTGTGGAATTTTTACGTGGTGCCGCAGTGGACCTACGGCAAGCAGCGCACGGCGCGCTGGGACCGCTTCGGTCATCCGCACACCATGCCGAAATACGGCGTCGCGGCCTTCCCCACCATCTGGTGGTGGGACAAGGAAAAGGCGGCCAAGGCGCCGCGGCGGTCGTAATGTTGCAGACTGGCCACGCGGCACGCTTTACCTCCCCCCGGCGGGGAGAGGTCGACGCGCGAAGCGCGTCGGGTGAGGGGGCAAGGAAATCGCGATGAAGGGACGACGGGCCTCCCTCACCCCAACCCTTTCCACGTCGAAGTCGGGTATATCCGACTTCGATCATCCAGAAGTGCCGAACTCGGGCAAGCCTGAGTTCAGTTGGGGCAGAGGGAGCGCGCCGAGCCGGCGGCAAGTTTTGGTGATCACCGCGGGCGCTGTTGCAGCGACAATGGTCCCTTCGTTGCCGCGCGCCGAAGCTGCCCAAGGCGCCGAGCGCCACGGCATGTCTGCCTTCGGCGACCTCAAGCTGCCGCCGGACTTCAAGCATTTTCCTTACGTCAATCCGGATGCGCCCAAGGGCGGCCTCTATTCGGAGATCGTGAGCAGCCGCGGCTTCAACGGCTCCTTCCTGACCTTCGACTCGCTCAACGGCTACATCCTGAAGGGCAACGGCGCCTTCGGCATGGACCTCACCTTTGCCACGCTCATGGTGCGCTCGGGCAACGAGCCCGACGCCATGTACGGGCTGGCGGCGCGCGCCGTGCGCACCTCCGACGACGGCTTGACCTATACCTTCCTGCTGCGCCCAGAAGCCAAGTTCCACGACGGCAGCGCACTCACCGCTCATGACGTCGCCTGGTCGCTGACCACGCTGAAGGAAAAGGGCCATCCGCTCATCAGCCAGCGCCTGCGCGACATGAAGGGTGCGAAAGCCGCCGACGACCACACCGTTGTGGTGACGTTCGCGCCCAAGCGCGGACGCGACGTGCCGCTGTTCGTCGCCGGCCTGCCGATCTTCGCGCGCGCCTATTATGCGAAGCATCCCTTCGATCAGTCGAATCTCGACATTCCGCTCGGCAGCGGCGGCTACAAGGTCGGCAAGTTCAACGCCGGCCGCTTTATCGAGTTCGAGCGCGTGAAGGACTGGTGGGGCGCCGATCTGCCGGTGTCGCGCGGGCAGGGCAATTTCGACATCGTGCGCTACGAATATTACCGCGACCGCGACGTCGGCTTCGAAGGCTTCACCGCCGGCAGCTATCTGTTCCGCGAGGAGTTCACCTCGCGCGTCTGGGCCACGCGCTACAATTTCCCCGCCTTCGAGGACGGCCGCGTCAAGCGCAAGGTTATCCCGGACCATACGCCGTCGGGCGCGCAAGGGTGGTTCATCAATACGCGGCGCAGGAAATTCCAGGACCGCCGCCTGCGCGAGGCGCTGATCGACTGCTTCGACTTCGAATGGACCAATAAGAACCTCATGTACGGCTCCTACGACCGCACGCAGTCGGTGTTCGAGAATTCGCCGATGAAGGCGGTGGGCATGCCGAGCCCGGCCGAGCTGAAGCTGCTGGAGCCGTTCCGCGGTCAGTTGCCCGCAGAGGTGTTCGGCGAGCCCTATCTGCCGCCGGTGACCGACGGCTCCGGCCGTGACCGCCGCTGGCTGGTGCGCGCGGCGCGGCTGCTCAACGCGGCGGGCTACCCGCTGAAGAACCGCCGGCGCGTGATGCCGGGCGGCTCGCCGATCTCGATCGAGTTCCTCATCGAGGAGGCGTCCTTCAAGCCGCACCACCTGGCCTACATGAGGAACCTCGCGAGGATCGGCCTGCACTCGACCCTGCGCCTGGTCGATCCGGTGCAGTATCGGTCCCGTGTGGACACGTTCGATTTCGACATCGTGGTGGACCGCTTCGGCTTCTCCTCCACGCCGGGGGATTCGCTGCGCAATTATTTCTCCTCACAGGCGGCCCACACCAAAGGTACGCAGAATCTGTCCGGCATCGCCCTGCCGGCCATGGACGCGCTGATCGACGCGGCCATCGCCGCCCCCAGCCGCCCGGAACTCATTGCCGCTTGCCGGGCCATCGACCGGGTGTTTCGCGCCGGCCGCTATTGGATCCCGCACTGGTACAAAGCGTCGCACTGGATCGCCTTTTGGGACGCCTTCGGCTTCCCCGCCGCCCAACCGCGGTATTTCCGCGGCATTCCCGATACTTGGTGGTACGATCCCGCCAGGGCGGCGAAGGCGGGGGTCAAAACCTAGGGCGCGAAAAACCGTCCTTGGTTCCGGGCCTCCGGGTCTTTATGGTGCCGATTTGTCATACGACGACAGGCCCCTCCGCGTTAGGGTGGGCGGCGCGGCCCGAGGGGCGCGATAACAAAAAGGCATCCGTCGCAATCGCATGAGCGCCTATATCATCCGCCGCATCCTCTTCATGATTCCCACGATGTTCGGGATCATGCTGGTGGCATTTGTCGTCGTGCAGTTCGCGCCCGGCGGCCCGGTCGAGCAGGTCATTGCCAAGCTCAGCGGGGCGGAGACCGGCGGCATGTCGCGCATTTCCGGCTCGGCCGGCGGCGACTTCGGCAGCCGCGGCATGGCGCAGGGTGGCGGCCAGGCGGATTCGGTGACCTCGAAATACCGCGGCGCGCAGGGGCTCGATCCGGAATTCATCAAGAAGCTGGAGAAGCAGTTCGGCTTCGACAAGCCGGCCTATGAGCGCTTCGGCATCATGCTGTGGAACTACATCCGCTTCGATTTCGGCAAGAGCTATTTCCGCGACGTCAGCGTGATCGAGCTGATCAAGGAGAAGCTGCCGGTGTCGATGTCGCTCGGCATCTGGATGACGCTGCTGACCTACCTGATTTCCATCCCGCTCGGCATCAAGAAGGCGGTCGACGACGGCTCGCATTTCGACATGTGGACCTCGACGGTGATCGTGATCGGCTACGCGATTCCGGGCTTCCTGTTCGCCATCCTGCTGATCGTGCTGTTCGCCGGCGGCTCGTTCTTCGATTGGTTTCCCTTGCGCGGGCTGGTGTCGGAGAATTTCTGGTCGCTGCCCTGGTACGCCAAGATCGGCGATTACTTCTGGCATCTGACGCTGCCCATCATCTCGATGGCGATCTCCGCCTTCGCCACCATGACGCTGCTGACCAAGAACTCGTTCCTCGATGAGATCCGTAAGCAGTATGTGCTTACCGCCCGCGCCAAGGGCTGCACGCGCAACCAGGTGCTCTACGGTCACGTGTTCCGCAACGCCATGCTGATCGTGGTCGCCGGCTTCCCGGGTGCCTTCGTGTCGGCCTTCTTCACCGGCGCGCTGCTGATCGAGACCATCTTCTCGCTCGACGGGCTCGGCCTGCTCAGCTTCGAGAGCGTGCTCAACCGCGACTATCCGGTGGTGTTCGCCACGCTCTACATCTTTTCGCTCATCGGTGTGGTGGTAAACCTGATCTCCGATCTCACCTATACGTGGATCGATCCCCGCATCGATTTCGAAACGCGGGAGGTGTGATCCGTGGACGACCGCACCGAAGTTCAGGCGCCAGAGACCACCGCTTACGGTCCCATCGAGCTGGCGGTGCCGCCGGAGCGGCGCTGGATCAGCGTTTCGCCGCTCAACAAGCGGCGCTGGAAGAATTTCAAGGCCAACCGGCGCGGCTACTGGTCCTTGTGGGTCTTCATGATCCTGTTCCTTATCTCGCTGTTCGCGGAATTCATCGCCAATGACAAGCCGATGTTCATCGACGTCAACGGCCATTGGTATTTCCCGGCCGTGGTCACCTATCCGGACACCGCCTTCGGCAAGCCCAACGACCCGAACCTGTTCGGCACCGCCGCCGACTATCGCGATCCCTATCTGATGGGCCTGATCAAGAAGGAAGGCGGCTTCGTGATCTGGCCGCCCATCCGCTACTCCTACAACACGCAGGTGAGCAAGCCGCCCTCGCCGTTCCCCTCGAAGCCGACTTGGCTGCTGACCAAGGCGGACTGCAAGTTTGCCGCCACCCACGGCTTCACCAAATGCGGCGATCTCGAATACAACTGGCTCGGCACCGACGACGGCGGGCGCGACGTGCTGGCGCGGCTGATCTACGGCTTTCGCATATCGGTGCTGTTCGGCCTGTGCCTGACCATCGTGTCTTCGATCATAGGCGTCGCCGCCGGCGCGGTGCAGGGCTATTTCGGCGGCTGGACCGATCTGTTGTTCCAGCGCTTCATCGAGATATGGACCTCGATCCCCTCGCTCTATCTGCTGCTGATCATCTCCTCGGTGCTGGTGCCGGGCTTCTTCGTGCTGCTGGGGATATTGCTCCTGTTCTCCTGGGTGTCGCTGGTCGGCCTGGTGCGCGCGGAGTTCCTGCGCGGGCGAAATTTCGAATATATCCAGGCCGCGCGCGCGCTCGGCGTGTCGAACCAAGTCATCATCTTCCGCCACCTCTTGCCGAACGCCATGGTGGCGACCATGACATTCCTGCCGTTCATCCTGTCGTCCTCGGTGATGACGCTGACGGCGCTCGACTTCCTCGGCTTCGGCCTGCCGCCCGGCTCGCCCTCGCTCGGCGAGCTGTTGAGCCAGGGCAAGGCCAATGTGCAGGCGCCCTGGCTCGGGCTCACCGGCTTCTTCTCGATCGCCATCATGTTGTCCTTGTTGATCTTCATCGGCGAGGCGGTGCGCGACGCCTTCGACCCGCGGAAGACGTTTAGATGACCAAGACCGGCGAACCCCTCCTTTCCGTCAAGGACCTGTCGATCGCCTTCGGCTCGGCCGGCCATGAGGTGCTGGCAGTCGACAAGGTGTCGTTCGACATCGGCCACGGCGAGACGTTGGCGCTGGTCGGCGAGTCCGGTTCCGGCAAGTCGGTCACCGCGCTCTCGGTGATGAAGCTGCTGCCCTATCCGGCGGCGCATCACCCCTCCGGCTCCATTAAGTTCAAGAGCCACGAGCTCCTGACCATGAAGGAGAACCAGATCCGCAAGGTGCGCGGCAACGACATCACCATCATCTTCCAGGAGCCGATGACGTCGCTCAACCCGCTACACACGATCCAGAAGCAGATCGGGGAAATTCTGCTGATCCACCAAGGCATGACCGGCGACAAGGCGCGCAACCGTATCGTCGAGTTGCTCGATCAGGTCGGCATCGTAGATCCGGCCGCGCGGCTCGGCGCCTATCCGCACCAACTCTCCGGCGGCCAGCGCCAGCGCGTGATGATCGCCATGGCGCTGGCAAACGAGCCGGACCTCTTGATTGCCGACGAGCCCACCACCGCGCTCGACGTCACGGTGCAGGCGCAGATCTTGCAATTGCTCCGCGACACCCAGAGGCGGCTCGGCATGTCCATGCTGTTCATCACCCACGACCTCGGCATCGTGCGCAAGATCGCCGACCGGGTCTGCGTCATGAACAACGGCAAGATCGTCGAGCACGGCAATGTTGAGCGCGTGTTCAACGACCCCGAGCACCCCTATACGCGCGACCTGCTCGCCGCCGAGCCGAAGCCGGATCCGGCGCCGCCGCGGCCCAACGCGCCGATCGTGGTGCAGACCGATGAACTCAAGGTCTGGTTCCCGATCAAGCGCGGGCTGATGCGCAAGGTGGTCGGCCACATCAAGGCGGTGGATGGCATTAGTGTCGAATTACGCAAGGGCGAGACGCTCGGCGTGGTGGGCGAGTCGGGCTCCGGCAAGACCACGCTCGGCCTCGCCATCCTGCGGCTGATCTCGTCCGACGGCCCGATCGTGTTCATGGGCAACGAAATTCAGAGCCTCAAGTTCAAGCAGATGCGGCCGTTCCGCCGCAACATGCAGATCGTGTTCCAGGACCCCTACGGCTCGCTATCCCCACGCATGTCGGTCTCCGACATTGTGGACGAGGGCCTGCGCGTGCATCACCCGCATCTTTCTCGACGGGAGTGCGAGGAGCGCGTGATCGCGGCGCTCAGGGACGGCGGGCTCGATCCCGAAACGCGCCACCGTTATCCGCACGAATTTTCCGGCGGCCAGCGCCAGCGCATCGCGCTCGCGCGCGCGCTGGTGCTGGAGCCGACCTTCATCGTGCTCGACGAGCCGACCAGCGCGCTCGACATGCTGATCCAGGCGCAAATGGTCGACCTGCTGCGCGACCTGCAGAAGAAGCGCGACCTCACCTACATGTTCATCTCGCACGATCTGCGCGTTGTGGCGGCGCTCGCCAGCCGCCTGCTGGTGCTGCGTCACGGCAAGATGGTGGAGGAAGGCGCGGCCAGCGACATCTTCAAGAGCCCGAAGAGCGACTACACCCGCGCGCTGTTCGCCGCCGCCTTCAATCTCGAGACCGCGCCCGAGGGCGTCGTCTCGCAATAGGCCGCCGATGGCAGATGATCGCGTCCTTGCCGATCGCAAAGCCGAAATCGCGTTGTCGGACCCCGAACGATTCGCGGAGGGCTTCTTCGGCTATGAGCGCTACCGGCTGACGGTTGAAGGCGCGCAGCAGACCCGCGAAGTGGTGCGAGCCGGCAGGGTCGCCGCCGTGCTGCCGATCGATGTCGCGCGCGACGAGATCGTGCTGATCCGCCAGTTCCGCCTGCCGGCCCATCTCGCCAACGGCCACGGCGAGCTGGTCGAGATCGTCGCCGGCCGGGTGGAGCAGGGCGAGCAGCCGGCAGAGACCGCGCGGCGCGAATGCGCCGAGGAGATCGGCGTCGCGCCCGCGGCCCTGGTCGAGCTATTCAGCTATCTGACCACGCCAGGCCTCACCGACGAGCAGGTCACCGTCTTCCTTGCCGCGGTCGACGCTTCGAGCGTGCCGGAGCGCACCCATGCCACCGAAGGCGAGCGCATCAGCGTCATGCGCGCACCCATCGATACGGCGCTTTCCGCGCTCACCGAAAGCACCGTGCACAACGGGCCGCTGGTCATCGCGCTGCAATGGCTGGCGCTCAACCGCGGCCGCGTCGCCGACCTGTTGCGGGCTGGCCACGGGTCAGGCTGACGCGCCTCACACATTCGTTATTCGCTATATGAGGCCGGGGCATGACATGGTGCGAGCCCCGCCATCTGCAAGAAAGCCAGTGAATGTCCCCACTCGCCCGTCTGATCCTCACCGCCAGTCTTGTCCTCGTTGTGCCACTCGCCGCCCATGCCGACGAGGGCTTCTATCCGATCAAGGCGGACGACGGTGAGATCATCGCCAATCACCGCGTGCCGCACACGCTCGAAGGCCGGATCGAGAAGCTGCCGGGCGTCATCGTGGTGGGCAATCCGAAGGGCAAAGTCACCCTCGCCGAATTCTACGACGTCAACTGTCCCTATTGCCGCAAGGCCTCGGGCGACATCGAAGCGCTGCTGCGGCGTAACCGCCAATTGCGGCTGGTGCTGGTGCCGTTCCCGGTGCTCGGCATCCAATCGATCGTGGGCACGCGCATCGAACTGGCGGTGGCGCGGCTGACTTCGGCAAAGAACTTCTACAAATTCCACCGCATGCTCGATCGAACCCGTGGCGTGGTCGACGGTTCCCGCGCCATGGCGGCGGCCAAGGCGATCGGGCTCGACCAAGCGAAGGTGTTGAAGATCGCCAACGAGGACGCGCTCGCCAAGATCATGATCGCGCATGTGAAGCTCGGCGACGCGCTGGACATCCAGGCGACGCCCGGCTTCGTCATCAAGGGCGTGGTGATCGTCGGCTATCCGGGTCCGAAATCGCTCGCCCGCATCGTCGACTCGGTGTCGCGCTGCGGCAAGGTGCTGTGCGCCGGCAAATAGGCGTGTCCGCTACAACCTCCTGACGCTGGTGACCTCGCTGCCCGCCGCCTTGATGCGGGCCACCGCATCCGCCACCGGCTCGATCGCCACCGCCATGTGAAAGGCATTGGCGTGGATCAGGCTGTCGCCATCGCACGCGATGGCGACGTGGCCCGGCCAGAAAAGCAGGTCGCCGCGGCGCAGGTCGGAAAACGCAAGCCGGCTGCCGAGCGCGCCCTCTTGCAGGTCGCTGTCGCGCGGGCAGGGCCGGCCCGCCGCCTGCAAGGCCACCTGCACCAGGCCGGAGCAGTCGATGCCGAGCGAGGTTTTGCCGCCCCACAGGTAAGGCGCGCCCATCAGGCTCTCGGCCACCGCGACATAGTCCGCGGCTTTGGCCTCGACCGGTGTGACGTGCACCGCCGGAATGTGCCAGCCAGCGGCGGTGACGGCGAATCGCTCGTCCTGCCGCGCCACTGTCACGTGCGCACCCAGCGGCAGCGCGGCGAGCGGCGGCTTTTTGATATCGGGCGCCGGAAAGCAGAGTGTGCGCGGCACCGTCACCTTGTGGGTCGGCGCCGGCCCGGGCCGTGCAAGGGCGTTGGCCGACAGCCAGCCGACATAGCCGTCGCTTGCGAGCTGGCCCCAGGCCCAGCCTTCTTCGGTTGTCTCGTAGACCATTATGCGCTCACCGAAGAGCGCCTCGGTGTCCTGCCGCGCCGCGTGCGAGGGCTGGCGCCGCAGCGGCGTGATCGGCTCGATTCCCTCATAGGGCGCGCCGTCGACGAATCGCGCGGCCTCGACCCTGCCCTTCAGATGGCTTGCCGCGAGATCGGGACGATACGGGTTGAGGCGCGGATCGAGCGCGGCCATGTCGTCACCCGTTCGTCCCCGCGAAAGCGGGGACCCAGGGCCATGCAAAGAAACGTTTGCGAAAAGAGCTGAATTCCCGCTTGCGCGGGAATGAGCCGAGTATGGGGTGGCGTGCTGAATTCATTTCCAGCTACGAGTAACGTCCCTTCAACACCGCATACAGCGCGCGCGCCGACTGCAACTCGCCGCCTTCCGGCCGGCCCGGCCGGGCCGACGGCGTCCAGGCGAAAATGTCGAGATGCAGCCAGGACTTCGCATCGACGAAGCGGCTCAAGAACAGCGCGGCGACAATGGCGCCGCCCTGGCCGCTCGACCCGACATTGTTGACGTCGGCCACTTTGGAATCGAGCATGGCATCGTAGGGCCGCCACAGCGGCAGCCGCCAAAGCGGGTCGAACTCGCTTGCCGCCGCGTCGGTCAAGTCGACCGCCAGCGTCTCGTCGTCGGTGAAGAACGGCGGCACGTCGGGTCCGAGCGCCACCCGCGCCGCGCCCGTCAGCGTGGCGAAATCGATGAGCAGCGCCGGATCGTCCTCGCTGGCCAGCGTCAGCGCGTCGGCGAGGATCAGCCGGCCTTCCGCGTCGGTATTGCCGATCTCCACGCTGATTCCTTTGCGCGAGCGGTAGACGTCGCGCGGGCGGAAGGCGCGGCCGGAGATCGCATTCTCCACCGCCGGCACCAGGATGCGCAGACGCACTTTCAGCTTGGCCGCCATGATCATGTGGCCAAGCGCCAGCGCGGTGGCCGCCCCGCCCATATCCTTCTTCATGTTGAGCATGCCACTCGACGGCTTGATGTCGAGCCCGCCGGTATCGAAGGCCACACCCTTGCCGACCAGCGTGATCCGCGGATCGCTTTCGCTACCCCAGGCGATATCGATCAGCCGCGGTGCGCGGTCCGAGCCGGCGCCCACGGCGTGGACTAGCGGAAAATTCTTGGCGAGGTCATCGCCGCTCGTCACCTGCACCGTGGCGCTGTGCTGGCCGGCGAGCGCGCGCGCGGCCTGCTCGATTTCCGCCGGGCCCATGTCGTTCGACGGCGTGTTGATGAGATCGCGCGCCAGCGTCACTGCCTCGACCACGCGCGACAGGTCCTCGCCGTCGACGCCCTCCGGCACCGCCAGCCGCACATTACGCTCCGCCGCCTTGCGGTAGCGCGCGAAATGGTAGCAGCCGAGCGCGAAGGCGAGCGCGCCAAGCCGCGCATCGTGCGGCGCATTGGCGAAGCGGTAGGTGCCGGCGGGCAGCAGCGAAGCCAGCGCGCCCGGCCGGAACAGGTCGCGCGAGGGATCGTCGGCAGCTTTCAGGCCGAACAGCGCGCCGGCCAGCCTGCCTTCCGCATCGGGCACGATAAGATGCTTGCTCGGTTTCGGCTCGAAGCCGGCGGCGGCCACGAAGGCGCGCTCGCGCGCGTCGAGGATCTGCGTGGCCTCATCGAAATTGGCACTGGTGACGAACAGGATCGGCACCGCCTGCTCGGCGGCTCCGGCGAAGATCGGATGCATGCTTACTCCGTGGCGTCGCGCATGGACCATTGAACGGCGTGGCCGCCGCGGGTCTGCGGCAGCTTCCACCCGAGCATTTTGCCGGCGACCAGGGTGCGCAGCACCTGCGCGGTGCCGCCGGCGATGGTAAACATGCGCACATCGCGCGCCATTCTTTCAAGCGGCAATTCGCGCGAATAGCCGCGCGCGCCGAACACTTGCAGCGCGTCGTTAACGATGCGGATGGCGCTCTCGGAGGCGAAGATCTTGGCCTGCGCCGCCAGCATGGGGTCGGGGAAGACGCTTGCCTTCGGCCCGCGCGATCTTGCCGCCTGGTAGAGCATCAGCCGCGCCGCCGTGAGCTGCGTCTGCATGTCGGCCAGCATCCATTGCAGGCCCTGGAACTCCGCGATCGGGCGGCCGAACTGCTCGCGCGCTTTGGCAAAGTCCAAGGCGAGGTCGAGCGCGCCGGCGGCCACCCCCATGGCCACGGTGCCGGCGCCGACGCGCTGGCTGTTGTAGGCGTTCATCAGGTCGGCGAAGCCGCGGCGGAAGCCGGAGGGCGGCATCAGCACCATGTCGGCTGACACGTGAAGCTCCTCAAAGGTCAGTTCCCCCTCGGGCATGCCGCGCAAGCCCATGGTCTGCTCGCGCTTACTGACCTTGAGCCCCTTCGCCTCGTCGCGCAACGCAAGGAAACCGCCGATGCCTTGCTCCTCGCCCGGCTCGTCGAAGACGCGCGCGAAGATCAGCTGTAGGCGGGAGACGCCGGCGCCGGTAATCCAGTGCTTCTTGCCGTTGATCACATAAGTGTTGCCGCGCTTGTCGGCGCGCGTGGTCATGGCCATGGCGTCGGAGCCGGCCTCCGGCTCGGTGATGCAAATGGCTGGCTTGTCGCCTTCCTGCACCAGCCGCGCCGCCAACTGCTTCTGTGCTTCGCTGCCGTAAGCCATCACTGCGGAGATCGCGCCCATATTCGTCTCGACCACGATTCGGGAAGTGACGGTGCAGCACTTCGCTATTTCCTCGATCGCCAGTACGGCGTCGAGGAAGGAGCGCCCTTGCCCGCCCAGCTCTTTGGGGATGGTCATGCCGCAGAAGCCGGCCTGGGCCAGCGCCTTTACGATGTCCCAAGGGTATTGCTTGTCGCGGTCGATTTGCGCCATTGCGGGGCGCGAGCGCAAGCGGGCGAACCCAGAAATCCAACGCGGTACCGGTCCTTGAGGCCGGATTCCGGCCGCTACGACCAGACGGCGCCCGGTGTTGATTCGGCTGGCCGCCCAATAAGACTTTACCGGTTAACTAGTCGTTAGGGTTAACGTTTTACCACGCGGGGGATACTGTTGGAACGTCAGCCATCGGGGTTCACCATGCGCCCGCAGAAAATTCGCGTCGCTCACCTGCTCGCCTCGGCTGCCGCGCTAGGCCTGATCGCGCTGTCGACGGCCGCCTGCCAGACAACGGATCGCGGTATTACCGGCTCGCTCGGCCTGGCAAGCGCTTCCCGCGTCACCACCCCCCGCACCAAAGCCGATTGGCGGCAGGAGCTTGCGGTCTGGGGGCCGCGCTACCGGGCCAATCCCAGCGACCCGCGAGCCGCTATCGCGTATGCCCGAGCGTTGCGTGCCGTCGGCCAGCGCGCCCAAGCGGTCGCCGTTCTTCAGCAGGCCACGATGCGCAATCCGAAAAACATGGAACTGCTCGGGGCTTATGGCCGGGCACTCGCCGACGCCGGCCAGTACGCCCAGGCGCTGGACGCACTCGGCCGCGCCCACACACCCGACAATCCGCACTGGCGTATCCTCAACGCGCAAGGGGCCGTTCTAGATCAGATGGGTCGACACGGGGAGGCCCAGCGCCACTACGCGGCCGCCCTTAAGATTGTACCGAATCAGCCCTCAGTCCTGTCCAATCTCGGCCTGTCCTACGCGCTGGACAAAAAGCTGAAACTTGCCGAGGCGACGCTGCGCAAGGCGGCGGCCCAGCCGGGCGCCAAACCGAAGGTTATGCAGAATCTTGCCTTGGTAGTCGGCTTAGAAGGTAACTTCGCCGAAGCGGATAAGATCGCCCGTGGCGAGCTGCCCGCGAGTGAGGCCAAAGCCAATCTCGCCTACTTGCGGCAAATGTTGGGACAGCCGAGCGCGCGGAAGAGGGAAGGCAAGCGCAAACTTCCCCCCCATTCCGCGGCGCGAGAGAAACTCACCAAACCCAGGGCTGGGGTCCGGTCAAGACGCTCCCAAATTCCAGTTCAACATGGATAAAAGTTGGAGTTAACGTCCAACACTTTCCTGGTGAAGTACTGGAAGTAACGGTCGGTCGCAGCAGGCTTCCTGTTTTGAAGGCTTGAATCACGTCACGGTGGGCAATCTCAACGCCGCGAGCGTGGCTTGGATATGTCGGCTTTCGGGGCAACACCGGAAAACGTGTAGTCGGTCAGATCATTACCAAGTTTAACCCCTTTCGGACTCACGCCACGCCTTTCCGCTGGTCGACGCGAGCTGGCGGTTCCAAGCGATAGAACCATATTTACCGGCGCCCTGTTCATCTCGAAAAGTTTTCTGTGGGATACGAGCGAACGATAGATCAGGGCCACGCGAGACGCGGTCATCGGCTCTGTTACGCTCAGGGAATGGCTGACCAGGCGACGCTCACTCTACACCGGCTTTCTTGAAGCAGGCTTTCCATCCTCTCTGGATGAGCACCTCCTTATCGCACCAGACGGCCCGGGATAGTAATCACCCGTCACTTTCCGCGTGCATTTGCTGGAGTCCATGATCCCGTCCTGGGTTGGCGGGGTCGGGAAGCTAAAATCCACCCCTCAGCCCTTGGCAATGGCGTTCTGGACAAACTAGGTGAAGCCGAAGATGGCAACGTGTTGCGAAGGAAGATTGTTTTGGGAAACATCTGCTCGTCACGCCAATGTACCCACACGTATTCACCTGGTAACCAGTCGGATCGAAGGACGTCGTTTGAAATCACGATGGTGTAGAAGCGCTCTTAAATCGAGCGGCTTGTTCGCGTCGGCCGCGCGGCCGCTTCCGCTGGTGCCGGCCGACCACACCGGCTTGGCGCAGGCGCGGCAGCAATTGGTGGACCGCCTGCGTGCGGAGCCGGCGTCCGGCATCGTGCCGGACCCAACCGGACACGTGCCGCCGCGCACAGAAGAAACGCCGAGGCGCGGCGCCGGCAGACCCGCCCGTGTCGAAGCTTTCGTGCCGGGCGCCATGCACGCTGCGCGCGCGCATGGCACTGCTCGCCGTTCTTCGTGATAGCGCCCTGGCGACATCATCATCGGCCCGCCGCCTTTAGGTCGCGCTCGGCAAGGCGCTGATAGACTAGTGTTGAAATCATTGAGGAATTTGGTTTCGTTCTGCCAAATACACGTGGTTTCTGAGCAGTGATAATTTCTCACGTATTAGTTGCATTCCGACCCGATGGCAATGGAATCGAATTCATTTGTTGGAGCGCAACCATTATTCGATCATCGCGGATGCGATTGCCATTGACGTGCGTCAATCATCGCAGCAGCGCCTTGTGCCGTTTGTCTCCTGTTTGCGCTTGCTGCTATTCGTCGCGCTGCAACGTGATGTCCGCAAAGGGATGAGCGGACTTCTAGCGGACGCCGCGCCAAGTCGCGGTTTGACCGATGGCGTTGAAAAAGGGCTCGTGATTTTCGGCGAACAGTGATTCCGCTTGCTGGAGGATCTCAGCGGCGGAGCATTGCGATGATGGGCCGGCAGGCGAGCGATCAGAGCCAGCTGCTATGTTCAATCTCGAGAAGCGCAATCCGGCGGGACATTTGCTGCGCCGGGGATATTGGCGGAGCTGCACGGGCAAGCTCGCGCCTTTCTATAGCGAGATTGGCCGGCCATCGATCGATCCCGAGCTGATGATCCGAATGCCAATTGTAGGCTACTCCTATGGCATCCCGGTTCGAGCGGCGGCTGTGCCAGGAAGTTGAACTGCATCGCCTACAGGTGGTTCTGCCGCCACATGATGCCATCAAAGGGGACGGCGAGCCTATCTAGATCCGCGTGGTTCGTCAGATGACTGCCACCGGCCGTGTAACGGCTTCGCCGCATCCACCGTGCCGGCGATGGGACTTCAGGCATTGGGGCTTATTTAGCGCCCTTGCCTTGCACTAAGCCGTTGCGGTCGGCGGTTTGTTGGGCCGTGCGGTCGAAATATGACCTACCACGTGGCGTGACAGCTCCCTTAGGCGACAGATTGGTGGCGCCGTAGCCCTTGCCAGTCACGACCAGAACGCCCCCGCTTTGCAGCGTCACATCAGCAATCTGTGGATTTCCAATGACGACGGTGGCCACTCCGTTGGGAAGCTTCAGCAGTTTGGCCTGGTCGACTTGCACTGTCACGGTGTCGGCCCGTGCAGGCCCGGAAAGAACTATGGCAAACATCGACCACGCTAAGACACCAAACAATTGCTTCTGGCGCTCGAATACGGCCAACATCGAAACCCTCCAATACGACTTGGAAAATCGCCCGCCGCGATCCACGGTAGCGATTCCATACCCTGGAGTTGACCGCAAAATGGTGAATGAAGTCTAAAAGAGCGCGCGGCTACTACGCCCAGTCGAACGTGCAGAATTTTTCGATTGCCATTCGACCGTAAAGCGCTACTGGTGAAAATCAGACAATTTGATTTCGTGATTATCGAGTCATATCAGCCTGATATCGCTGATTATCCGGATCCAAATGTCAGATTCGATCCACTAGTTTGCCAGTGAGCTCTAAGCTCAATCGTCGCGATTAGGGCAATTACTTGGTTGGCAGCCCTCCCATAGCGAGGTCGCCCAATCTTTATTGATGCGGTGAAATGGGACGAGCAATTAGCATTTTCCTAAATTAACGAAATTTTCGCTACCTAAAGGTGTGCCCCAAAGGGCTTCCAATAAAATTATATATTTCTTTTTTAAGCGGCTCTAAAAGTTTTTCCCGATGATGAATGGACGCCAAGGCCGTCTAGCACGAGTAAGTGTCTTTTACTTTTTCGCAACATCTCTTACACACAGATTCGAATGGCAGTTGTCATGCGCACAGGAAAACGGATCTTGGTTGTCGATGACTTGCAGACGGCGACCGATAAAATCACTCGTATTTTGAAGGATGCGAATTATTCGAATATTGACTGTCTTCCTAATGCCGCCAGTGCACTCTCGGCACTACGGCAAGAAAAGTATGATCTTGTAATCACTGACGCACAAATGGAACCTATTAGCGGATTACAGCTAGCGAAACTCATAAGAGCGGATGGGCTGAAGGTTAAAATAATCCTGATCAGACCGATCGGTGACGATGATAATGGAGGGCTCGATGGTGCTGACGCCTGCATTGCAAAGCCCTTTGAGCCGCGAGACCTCAAGGAAAAAGTGACAGAGGTGCTCTCGACGGTTGCTCAGCTTGCGTCTGGGTGACGCACGTGAGTTACGCAATTAATACCTATTGGTACGTTGCACTCGGATGTGCAGCCGTCACTTTCTTTATCGTTAGTCAATACCTTATCGCGCTGCTCTGGAAAGCATACAAGCTCCATACAGGTGGAAAGCGTGCGGTTGCACGGATGAGGAATCTCAAGCCCGGAGAACCGCTCGAACCCCAACCTCCAACGAGCCCGGAACTGGCTACGCAAGCTGCCGCCGAGGTCTCGCCGATCGGCGAGCAGCAAGAGCCACTCGAACCCCAACCAGCAGTGAATCAAGAACTGCTTCCGCACGCTGGTACCGAGGGCCAAGCGATTCTCAAGGATGCAGAACCGCTCCAACGCGAACCTGCTGCGAGCCCGGAACGGGATGGGCAGACTGGCGCCAAGGTCCCGCCGATCCTCGGGCGCCGAGAGCTGCTCGAAGCCCAACCGGCAGCGAGCCCGGAACTGCCTGCGGGGAGCCGATCGATCTCCAAGCGTGCAAAGTCGCCAGAACCCCACTCAGCAGAGAGGTTGGAACCGTCGGCGCAGGTTGCCGCCGAG
>JARRNI010000038.1:0-12921 GCA_037385125.1 Pseudolabrys sp. | reverse complement strand
GGCTAGAGCGGATTCCGATTGGATGGAACATAGCCGGCGTTTGCGAGGTAGTTCTGGCATTCCTGAGGTGTGAAGCGCTCGAGCACTTGGCCGATCGCAACCCAAAGGTTGGCGACAGTCCGCGCGGCGGCCTTGCGGAGGAGTTGCTTTAGCTTGGCGAAGGCCTGCTCAATCGGATTGAAGTCGGGGCTGTAGGGCGGAAGACAGAGTAAGCTTGCACCCCTGCTCTCGATCGCTTCGCGTACACCGGCGACCTTGTGGCTGCTGAGATTGTCCAGGACGACGATGTCGCCCGGCTTCAGCGTTGGGACGAGGACCTGTTCGACATCAGTCCGGAAGGTCTCGCCATTGATGGCGCCTTCGAGAACGAACGGCGCGGCCAGCTCGCTGTCCCGCAGGGCGGCAATGAAGGTTGAGGTCTTCCAATGGCCATGCGGGACGGCAGCGACCACCCGCGTTCCACGTCTGCTGCGCCCGCGGCGGCGGGCCATGTTGGTCGTCGCCCAGGTCTCATCGATGAAGACCAGCCGCGCAGAGTTCAAGGATGGTTGGGCTGATCGCCAGGCCTCGCGCGCGGCCGCAACATCCGGACGGTCCTGCTCGGCGGCCCGGACGGACTTTTTTGAGCGTGAAGCCAAGCGCATTCAGGAAACGATTGACGCCGGAGCGGCTAGTTTGCACGCCGCGCCGTGCCAATTCCTCGGTCAGCTCGTCCAAGGTCAGATCGGGACCATTGGCGACAATCTCACGCACCAGGTCCTCGTGTCCGGCCAAGGCAAAAGGCTTCCTAACGCGTGCAGCCGGCGCCACCGTTCCTGTGCGCCGAAAGTGCTGCATCAGCTTGACCGCGCAGCTTACACTGACCCCAAACCGTGCGGCTGCCACATTCCGCGACAACCCTCCCTCGATGGCTGCCACAATCCGCCTACGCAGATCCTCCGAATAGGGTCGTCCCATGCCTGCTGGCCTCCGCCCAGGAGGCAGCTTGAATCATATTCGCCGGAGGCTTGGAATCTCCTTCCGATTCCTTCTAACCGAAATCCGCTCTAATCAATGCGTCATTCAGGCCCGGCGCTAACGCGCCGTCCCGAAATGACAGAAAAACAAAACCACGCTGAGTGAGAAAGCAGGGGGTCATTCCCCCGGCTGCGGCTCCTCGCCGCCGCTGCCTTGCGCGCTGGCCATGTCCGCCCGCTCGCGCGCGCCGCCGCCGCGATGGCGCCGGCGCCGGCGGTAGCCGCTGCCGTAGCGCTCCTGGTTGCCCTGCGCGCCATTGCCTTGTCCGTCCTGGCCGCGCTCGCTCTGATCATGGCCGTTGGCGCTCGGCTGCGGCTGGCCGCCGGTGATGAAGGCGGGCAAGCCGGTCGCGCCCTCGTCGGGCTGCTGCGGCGCCCGCGTTACCTGCTGGTCGCGCGGCGGGAATGGCTGTGCGTCGCGCGGCAGATAGGGCTGCGGCTGCTGGTCGCGCGCCACGAAGGACGGCTCGTTCACATAGGGCTGCCCCTCATCGCTCTCCTCGCCGTAGCCGTCGTCGCTTTGCTGCTGCGGCTGCTGCTGCTGGTAGTAGGGATTCTGCTGGCGATACTGCTCCTGCGCGGCGGCGATCAGGCGAAAATAATGCTCGGCGTGCTGATAATAATTTTCCGCCGCCACTGGATCGCCCGAGCTTTGCGCGTCACGCGCGAGCTGGACGTATTTTTCCGCGATGTGGTTGGCGGTACCGCGGATCTTCACGTCGGGTCCGTTTGATTCATAGACCCGCGTCAGCGGATTCTGGCTTTTGCGGTGACCACCGCGTCCCCGCATGCGCTTTTGACCGTTTCTCATGATATGCCTGTTCGCTGACCTTTCGTCTTCGATCCGCGGCCCTTTCGCCGCCTGTCAATTACTACACTCGACCCACACGAAAAAACGCTGCGCTAACCTGACGCCGGCGCCGAATTCTCGCGCGAATGCTCGAACGTTTCGTTTTTGCGACCGCTATCGTGATTGCAACAGCAACCCCACTAGCCGCGGTCGTAACCCGCGGCGTTGCCAACCCTTGTCATGCGCATCGCATAAATTTCGAAATTTGATGCGCCCAACCGGTGAAGCATCCAGACCCGTATCCGGCGGTTTCGCTGCCGTCTCGCCTGCCGTTTTGGCGTTAAGCCGGCCCCTCGTTCGCCCTTGCGCCGTCGCCGCACAGAGCCTCTTGGCTCCGGGGTTCGCAAGGCGGCGCAACCGCCACGGGTCGATTCCGTGACTTGAAGCTAGTCGTTTCCGCGCCAGTTTCCAAGGGGTTTTTTCGACGCTTATTACTTACGGCCTTGCGCTTTTTGCCGAAGGGCGTTGCGCCAGCCACATGGCCCATCTCATCCTGTCTTATGGTGAAATTTTTACCACCAAAGCGCGTGGAATCCCGGCCAAATCGGGGCGTGCAGCTTCCGTCTGCAACCCGGCATTGTCGAACAGCGCGCATACCGCCGCTTCCTGGCCGGCACCCAGTTCCACGATCAGCCGCCCGCCCGGCGTCAGCAGCCAGCGGGCATCCTTTGCGATGGCCCGGTAGCATTGGAGGCCGTCGGCGCCGCCATCGAGCGCCACGGCGGGCGCATAGTCGCGCACCTCGGGCGTCAGCGTGGCGATCTCGTCATGCACCACATAGGGCGGGTTGGACACGATCAGGTCGAACGGGCCCGCCACACCGGCGGCGATGTCGCAGGCGACGAAGCGGCAGCGCGCGGCAAGGCCGTTGCGCGCGGCATTGGCGCGCGCGACATCCAGCGCGTCCTCGCTGATGTCGGTGCCGGTGCCGACCGCGTTGGGCAATTCGCTGATGAGCGCCAACAGCAGCGCGCCCGAGCCGGTGCCGATGTCGAGGATGCGCAGCGTCTCGTTCTTCAAGCCGCCGCGCGCGACGAAGTCGAGCGCGGCTTCGACCACGGTCTCGGTTTCCGGCCGCGGCGTCAGCACGGCCGGCGTAATGCTCAGCATCAGGCTCCAGAATTCCTTGCGTCCACGGATGCGCGACACCGGCTCGCGCTTGAGCCGCCGCGCAGCCAGTGCTGAAACGGCGGCCACCTCGCGCGCTTCCAGAATGCGCTCGGAGTCGGCGATCAGGCGCGCGCGGTCGATATGCAGCGCGTGGCAGAGCAGGGCGCGGGCATCGACCCGCGCGTCCTCGATGCCGGCAAGCCGGAAGGCCTGCCCCATCCGCTCGGTCGCCTCGGCGACCGAAACGCCGTCCTTCAGGCCGGGGATGACCCTCACTGGCGGGCGCCTTCCGCCGCCAGCAGCTCCGCCTGATGCTGCATCACCAGCGCGTCGATCAACTCGTCGAGTGCCTCGCCCTCGATCACCTGCGGCAGCTTGTAGAGCGTCAGGTTGATGCGGTGGTCGGTGACGCGGCCTTGCGGGAAATTATAGGTGCGGATTCTTTCGGAGCGATCACCCGAGCCGACCTGTCCGCGCCGCTCCGCCGCGCGCTCCGAATCGCGTTTGGTCTTCTCGAGGTCGTACAGCTTGGCGCGCAGCATGGTCATGGCCTTGGCGCGGTTCTTGTGCTGCGAGCGTTCCTCCTGCACCGCCACCACGATGCCGCTCGGAACGTGGGTGATGCGGATCGCCGATTCGGTCTTGTTGACGTGCTGGCCGCCGGCGCCGCTGGCGCGCATAGTGTCGATCTTGAGATCGTTCTCGTTGATGTCGATGTCGACGTCTTCGACCTCGGGCAGCACCGCCACGGTGGCGGCCGAGGTGTGGATGCGCCCCGACGCCTCCGTCTCCGGCACGCGCTGCACGCGGTGCACACCGGACTCGAATTTCAGCTTGGCATAGGCGCCGCGCCCGCGGATTTCGGCGACGATCTCCTTGAAGCCGCCCCTGGTGCCTTCGCTCACGGACAGCACCTCGGTTTTCCAGCCCATCTTGGCGGCGTAGCGTTCGTACATGCGGAACAGGTCGCCGGCGAACAGCGAGGCCTCATCGCCGCCGGTGCCGGCGCGGATTTCGAGGATCACGTTGCGGTCGTCCATGGCGTCTTTGGGCACCAGCGCCATGCCGAGCTTGCGCTCCAGTTGCTCCTTGCGCTCCTCGAGCGCGGGCTTCTCGGCTTCCGCCAGCAAGCGCATCTCTGCGTCGGTGGCGGCGTCGCCGATCAGCGCGTCGAGGTCGGAGATTTCGTCCATGATCGCGCGATAGGCCTTGATCGCCTCGATCACCGGCCCGAGCTCGGCGAACTCGCGCGACAGCTTGATGTAGTCGTCGGGCGACAAATTACTCGCCAGCTCGCTTTCCACCAGCGAATGGCGGGCGAGCAGGGCTTCGAGTTTCTGTTGCGGCAGTGCAATCAAAGGTGTGTTCTCGTTTCTCAATGGTCATGGCCGTAAGCTTGTCCCGGCCATCCACGTCTTACTTAATTGTCATGTGTAAAAACGTCGATGCCCGGCACAAGACCAGGCCGCTACAACTGCAGCCCCTCCGCCGCCGCGAAGCTTTCCAGCTTGTGGCGGATGGAAACGCTGCCGACCGGCTGCGCCAGGACGGGCAGGATCGCCTCTTCGCCCATCCGCACGTCGAGATCCATCAGCAGCGCCTTGACCGGGCCGACCGCGGAGGGCGCAAGCGACAGCAATCGGTAGCCCAGGATGGCCAGCGCCAGCGCGCCGATCGGCTGTGAGGCCATCTCCCCGCACAACGCCACCGGCTTGCCGTGACTTTTGGCGCGGTCGGCGATGTCCTTGAGCGCGCGTAGGACCGGCGCCGACAAGGGATCGAAACGCTCCGCCACGCGGCTGTTGCCGCGGTCGGCGGCGTAGAGGAACTGCATCAGGTCGTTGGAGCCGACTGAAAGAAAATCCACCCGCTGTAGCAATTCGTCGAGCTGGAACAGCAACGAGGGCACTTCCAGCATGGTGCCGATCTCCACCCGCTCCGGCAGCTCGTGGCCGTGCCGGCGCAGATGAGTCAATTCCATTTCGACCAGCGCCTTGGCCTTGTCGAATTCCTCCACCATGGCAACCATCGGAAACATCAGGCGCAGCTCGCGGCCGCCCGACGCGCGCAACAGCGCGCGCAACTGGCTGCGTAGCAGTCCCGGCCGGTCGAGGCCGAGCCGGATCGCGCGCCAGCCCAAAGCGGGATTTTCCTCTTCCACATTGCGCATATAGGGCAGCACCTTGTCGCCGCCTATATCGAGGGTGCGGAAAGTCACCGGCCGCCTGCCGGCGGCTTCGAGCACCGAGCGGTAGAGCGCGTATTGCTCCTGGGCGCGCGGAAAGGTGTTCGCCACCATGAACTGCAATTCAGTGCGAAACAGGCCGATGCCCGCGGCGCCGGTCTCCTCGATATGCGGCAGGTCGATGGCCAGCCCGGCATTGATCATCAGCACGATGCGCTGGCCGTCCTTGGTCACGCAGGGCTGGTCGCGCAGCGCGTGGTATTGCGCCTGCCGGCGCGCGCGCAGGCGCACCCGCTCGGCATAGGCCGCCTCGATGTCGGAGGGCGGACGCATGTGCATATGGCCGGTCGCTCCGTCCACGATGATGGCGTCGCCCTGCTCGACCAGGCCGGTGGCGTTGGAGATCTCGCCAACCGCCGGGATGCCGAGCGCGCGCGCCACGATGGAGACGTGCGAGGTCGGCCCGCCTTCCTCCAGCACCAGGCCGCGCAGCCGTTTTCTGTCGTAATCGAGCAGCGCCGCCGGGCCCATGGAGCGCGCCACCACAATGGCGTTTTCCGGCAGCCGCTCCTTGGCCGGCGCATGGTCTTGGCCCATCAACACGCGCATCAGCCGGTTGGCGAGATCGTCGAGATCGTGCAGCCGGTCGCGCAGATAATGGTCGGACGCGCGCAGCATGCGCGCGCGCGTGTCGGACTGCACGCGCTCGACGCCGGCCTCGGCGGTCAGTCCGGTCATCACCGCCTCGCGCATCTTGTGCAGCCAGCCTTGGTCGTAGCCGAACATGCGGTAGGCCTCGAGCACCTCGCGATGCTCGCCGCCCTCGATGACGTCGCGGTGCTCGACCAGGCGGTCGAGATCGGCGCGCAGCGCCGCGATCGCCGCGTCCAGGCGCTTGAGCTCGCGCGGCACGTCGTCGGCGATCACATTGGTGATGACCACGCGCGGCTCGTGCAGCACCACATGGCCGAGCGCGATGCCTTCGGACAGCGCGGTGCCGACCAGATGCAGCGTGTGGCGCGCCGCCGGTTCCGCGCCGGGCCGCGCCAGCGCCGACAATTCGCCCGAGGCGATCATCTCGGCGAGCACCATCGCCGTGGTCTGCAGCGCCTCTTCTTCCTCCTCGGTGTAGGTTCGCTGCGCCCGGTTCTGCACCACCAGCACGCCCAGGGTGTTGCCGGCGCGCAGGATCGGGACACCCAGGAACGAGTGGTAGATTTCCTCGCCGGTCTCGGGCCGGAACGAGAAGGCCGGGTGGCTTTTGGCGTCGGACAGGTTGATCGGCTTGGCTTCGCTGGCGGCGAGGCCGACCAGGCCCTCGTCGGGGCTCAGCACGGTGTTGTGCACGGCCTCGCGCTTGAGGCCCTCGGTGGCGTACAGCTCCAGGGTACCGTCCACGCGCAACACGTAGACGGAGCACACCTCCGCCACCATATTGGCGGCGATCAGCACTACCACCTTGTCGAGACGGTCCTGCGCGCTGACCGGCTCCGCCATCACCTCGCGAAGCCGCCGTAACAGCACGCGCGGACCGCCGAGCGCGCCACGCATAATCGAGGTCCCTGTTCGGCCGCGGGCTACCCCGCAGCCTCCTCCTACGGCCTAAAAATGTACGAATAGCGACCGCGGGAACGCCTGAAACCCACGGTCGCAGCCATGGCCAGCCTATAGCGAATGCCCCATGCAAGGGGCAAGCCAAAGTCCCTGGATTTGCTTGCTCTCGGCATCATTCCGGGACGGCCCCGAAGGGGCCGGGCCTAGAATCCATGCGCCGCAGCGCTGGGGTTATGGATTCCGGGCTCGCCCGCCTTCGCCCTTCGAACTCGGCAGGCGCCCCGGAATGACTCGGGAAATTATGCCTTCAGCTTCAACAGCGCGTCGACATTG
Source organism: Pseudolabrys sp. (assembly GCA_037385125.1). Classification (GTDB taxonomy): domain Bacteria; phylum Pseudomonadota; class Alphaproteobacteria; order Rhizobiales; family Xanthobacteraceae; genus Pseudolabrys. The sequence continues at coordinate 5,873 of JARRNI010000038.1, read as the reverse complement.
CCGTAGCAGAGCTTGGCCATGTCGTCCGGCGCCAGCGAGATCGAATTGAGGAAGCGGCGGCCGGCCATGTTGGGCGCATAGGGGTAATCGACCGAGAACATGATGCGGTCCATGCCGAAGGTCATCTGCGCGGCCAGGAGCGGCGGCTCCGTGAAGATGCCGCTGGTGGTGAGCCAGACCTGGTCGAGGATGGTTCTGCTGATCGGCCGCTCCAGGTGATCGATGTCGAGCGCCGACACCTTGTCGAGCCGGTCCAGCATCACCGGCAGCATCTCGCCCATGTGGCCGATGATGATCTTGAGCTTGCGATGCTTGTCGAGCGTGCCGGTCAGCACCAGGCGCAGCACGTGGATCGCCGTCTCCGAATGCCAGCCCCAGCCGGCCGTCGCCAGCACGCGGCCGGCGCCTTCCTCGAGGCCGGAATAGTAGGCCTCGCGCACCGGCGCCGGCGGAATGTGCGGATGAATGTAGATCGGCACGTCGAGCTCGACCGCCGCCGCCAAGAGGTCATCATAGCGCGGATGATCGAGAAAGCGCCCTTCGCAGGTGCCGTTGATGAGCGCGCCGGGAAATTGCAGCTCCTTCACGCAGCGGCGCAACTCGTCGGCGCACGCTTCCGGACTTTGCAGCGGCAGCACCGCGAAGCCGATGAAGCGGTCGGGGTGGCGCGCGCAGGACTGCGCGAGATAATCATTCATCTCGCGCGCCATGGCGACACCGTCCTTTCCCGGCACCAAGTCAGGGCCGGGGCCGCTGTTGGACAGGATCTGCACGGTGATGCCGGCCTCGTCCATGGACTTGATGCGGCGCTCGCCGATCTCCGGCGCGAGTTCCATCGGGCCCGGCCGGTCTTTGGGCACCCTGCGCGGGACATAGCCGCGCGCTTTAATGACGGCCGGATCGATGCGCTTGACCAGCTCCGGCACGGTGAAATGCTCTTCGAGCGCGACGACACGCATGGATTCCTCCCCGAATTATTGCTTGTCCAGTCCGTATAGCGAATGCAGCGTGCGCACCGCCAGCTCCGAATAGGCGGCGTCGATCAGCACCGAGAACTTGATCTCCGACGTGGTGATGGCGCGGATATTGACGCCGCGCTCGGCCAGCGCCTTGAACGCGCTGGCGGCGACGCCGGCATGGCTGCGCATGCCGATGCCGATGACCGAGACCTTGGCGACGTCGGTGGCGCCGTCCAGCCGGTCGAAACCGATGGCGCCTTTGGCCTTCTCGATCACCGCGCGCGCGCGCTCGTAGTCCGACGACGGCACCGTGAAGGTGAGGTCGGTGGTGAGCCCGTCGGCCGAGACGTTCTGTACGATCATATCGACATTGATATTGGCGTCGGCGAGCGGGCCAAAGATCGCGGCGGCGATCCCCGGCTTGTCCCGCACCCGGCGGATGGAGAGCTGCGCCTCGTCCTTGGAGAAGGCGATGCCGGTGACGACCTGCTGTTCCATTATTTCACTCTCGTCGCAAATGAGCGTGCCGGGCGGCATGTTGGCATGGGGATTGATGTCGTCCGGCTTCTCGAAGCTGGAGCGCACGAAGATCGGCACATTGTGCATCATGCCGAGCTCGACCGAGCGCACCTGCATCACCTTGGCGCCGAGCGAGGCGAGCTCCAGCATTTCCTCGTAGGCGACCCGTTCGAGCCGGCGCGCCTTGGGCACCACGCGCGGATCGGTAGTGTAGACGCCGTCCACGTCGGTATAGATATCGCAGCGCGTTGCCTGGATGGCCGCCGCCACCGCCACCGCCGAGGTGTCGGAGCCGCCGCGCCCCAGCGTGGTGATGCGGCCCGAATCCTTATACAGGCCCTGGAAGCCGGCGATCACCGCCACCTGCTGCTGCTCGTTGAAGCGCTTGATGATCTCGGTGCCGTTGATGTCGAGGATGCGGGCGGCGCCGTGCACGTTGTCGGTCAGGATCGGCAGCTGCCAGCCCTGCCAGGAGCGCGCGTTGACGCCCATGCCCTCCAGCACCATGGCGAGCAGCCCGGCGGTGACCTGCTCGCCGGTCGCCACCACCGCGTCGTATTCGCGCGCATCATGCAGCGCCGCCGCCCGGCGGCACCAGTCCACCAGCTGGTTGGTCACGCCGGCCATGGCGGAGACCACCACCGCCACGTCGGTGCCGGCGTTGACCTCGCGCTTGACGTGGCGCGCCACGTTGCGGATGCGGTCCAGGTCGGCGACCGACGTTCCGCCGAATTTCATCACCAGCCGTGCCATTGACGTTCCCGGAGGCTGCCGCTAGGCGCTAAACGGACGGCCGGCGCGAGAGGCATGCCCCGAGCGCCGGCCCGAAAAGGCGGGTATACATAACGGCGGGTCGGTCCCCCTGCAACAATGGCCGCCCGCAAGCGAGAAGGCCGCCATGGTTAACCGCAGAGCCGGCGCCGCGAGCGTCGATACCGCCGAAGTGGAGCGCTTTTCGCGCCATGCTGCCGACTGGTGGGACCCGCGCGGGCCCATGGCGGCGCTGCACAAGTTCAACCCGGTGCGGCTCGGCTATATCCGCGACCAGGCCGCCGCGCGCTTCGACCGCGACCCAAGGAAGCTCGACTGCCTCAAGGGTCTGCGCATGCTCGACATCGGCTGCGGCGGCGGCATCCTGTGCGAGCCCTTGGCGCGGCTGGGCGCGGAGATGGTCGGCGCCGATCCGGCCGAAGAGAACATCGCGGCGGCGCGCGAGCACGCCGAAGACCAGGGCGTCGCCGTCGACTACCGCGCCACCACCGCCGAGGAGCTGGCGGAGGCCGGCGAGACCTTCGACGTGGTGCTGGCCATGGAGGTGGTGGAGCACGTCGCCGACGTGGAAGCTTTCGTGTCCACCTGCGCGTCGATGGTGCGCCCCGGCGGCGTGTTCGTCGCCGCCACCCTCAATCGCACGCTCAAGAGCTTCGCGCTGGCGATCGTCGGCGCCGAATACGTGCTGCGCTGGCTGCCGCGCGGCACCCACCAATGGGACAGGTTTGTCACCCCGCGCGAGCTGGAGCGCGCGGTGGAGAACACGGGGCTCGGCGTCATCGGCGAGCGCGGCGTGGTCTACAGTCCGCTCGCCGACCGCTGGCAATTGTCGTCCGACACGGACGTGAACTACATGCTGGCCGCCGCGCGGTCGAGCGCATGATCCCGAAAAAGCCTGTCCCCAACTTGATCGGGGGTGGAAACCGGTTTTCGGATAAGATCATGCGTAACGAAAATGGAGAGAGTGCATGATTCTGGAATTGGTCGAATTCAATTCGCCCAAGGGCTGGACCCGCGAGCAAGTGGCGGAAGACGCTCGCCACGTCATCCCGAAATGGCGGGCCAACAAGGAGCTGCTGCGCAAGCATTTCCTGCTCGAGCTCGACGGCAAGACCGGGGCCGGCGTCTACATCTGGCCGTCGGTCGAGGCGGCGCAGCGCGCCCACAACGAGGAATGGCGCCAGGCGGTGATCAAGCGCACCGGCGGCGCGCCGCGCATCCGCTATTTCGACCTGTTCCTGCTGATCGACAACGAGAACGGCAAGGTGGCGGAATTCCCGCCGGTGGCGGAGATCCTCACTGACGCGGCATAGCAGCTTCGACATGGCCGGGCTTGTCCCGGCCATCCACGCCTTAGTAAGAGTAGGCAAGAAAGACGTGGATGCCCGGCACAAGGCCGGGCATGACGTTATTTGGGCTGTACAATGCTCTGGGCCGTCTTCACGCTGATCGCCGCGGCGGCGCAGACCGCGCGCAATGCCATGCAGCGCCATCTCACGGCGACGCTCGGCACCGTCGGGGCCACCCATGTGCGGTTCCTGTTCGGCTTTCCGTTCGCGGTTGCGTTCCTGATCGGCGTGCTGACGGTGACCGATACCGGCCTGCCGCGTCCGCCGCTCGCCTTCTGGCCGTGGGTCGTGCTCGGCATGGCGACGCAGATCGGCGCCACGGCCACCATGCTGGCGGCGATGAACGACCGCTCCTTCGTGGTCACCATCGCCTACACCAAGACCGAGCCGGTGCAGGTGGCGATTTTCGGATTCCTGCTGCTCGGCGACAAGGTGACGCCCTTGTTGGCGACGGCCATCGTCATCGCCACCGCCGGCGTCATCGTGATGTCGCTCAAGCGCGGCGCGGCCCAGCAGAACGGCGTCAGGCCGACGATGCTAGGGCTGGTCTCTGCCGGCCTATTCGGGCTGTCGGCGACCGGCTTCCGCGGTGCGATCCTCGAGGTCGAGCACACCCACACGTTCGTTGTGGCGGCGACGTTCACGCTTGCTGTCGGACTGTTGATGCAGTCGGTGGTGCTGTCGGCTTATCTGGCGCTACGCGAACCGGGCCGGCTCACGGCCATCTTCCGCGCCTACAAGCCGGCGAGCTTCGCCGGCTTCATGGGCGCCGTCGCCTCGCAGTTCTGGTTTCTCGGCTTTGCGATCGCCGCCGCGGCCAGCGTGCGCACGCTCGGACTGGTGGAGGTACTGTTCGCGCAAGGCGTCAGCCACTACCTGTTCAGGCAGAAGACGACGCTGCGCGAGATCGCCGGCATGGCGCTCTTGGTGATCGGGGTCGGGCTGTTGTTGTGGGCCTATTGACGGTCCAACCTCGAGACCTTTCGCTTCATCTGGCAGATAATCAGGAAGACAATCGCGCTACTTTCTGCAAACCCGAGCAGCAGAAGCTGCAAACTGTCGCGTAGCATCAGCGCCAAAGCGATATTTGTTGCGAGAAATAAAAACGACAACACGACAAACGAGGCGCTCTGGAATGTGGTTGCTTTCGCCGGTAGCCGCAGCGAGTGTATTGTTGCCGCGATGCCCAGTCAAACTATGAAGGGTAGAATGAATAAGACCGCTATCGGCATACGATGCGGTCAATTGCGCTCTTCCGGCAGCACCGGTAGCGGATGCACGTCGATGCCTTCCTCGATCAGCTCGGCCGCCTCTTCCCGCGTCGCGGCCCCGTAGATCGAGCGGTGCTCGATCTCGCCGTAATGCATCTTGCGCGCTTCCTCGGGAAACTTGTTGCCGACATGGTCGGCGTTCTTGACCAGATGGTCGCGCAATTCCTTCAGCTTGGCGCGGAATTCCTGCTCTTGCGGCGACACCATGGCGACCGGCCCCGGCGCCTCCGTCGCGGGCGTCTCCGTCGCGGGCGTTTCCGTCGGAGGCGTCTCGGGCACGGCTTCAGCCGGCGCATCCGCTTTCTGGTTGCGCTTCTTCGAGGTGGCGAGCCGCGGCGCCATGATTGCCTTCTCGACCTTGGCCGAACCGCAATGCGGGCAGGTCACCAGCTTGCGCTTGGCTTGGCGGTCGTAGGCCGCGGAATCGGCGAACCAGCTTTCGAAGCTGTGGCCCGTCTTGCACACGAGTGAATAGCGGATCATTCGGCCCCCGCTCCCTTCACAACGTGCAGATGCACCGGCTCCGCCATGGGCTCGACGATCTCGAAGCGCCGTCCGTGCTGGAGCGAGGGAATGCGCGCGCGCGCCTTGGCCACCAGCTCGGGATCGACCTCGGCCATGACCAGCCCGGGCTCGCCGCCGCCTTCCGCCACGATGCGCCCCCAGGGGTCGACGATCAGCGAATGGCCGAAGGTCTCGCGCCCGCTCTCGTGCTTACCGCATTGCGCCGCTGAGAACACGAAGCAGCCGTTTTCGATGGCGCGGGCGCGGTTCAAGACGTGCCAGTGCGCCTCGCCGGTCTGCCGGGTGAAGGCGGACGGGATCGCCAGCATGGTGGCGCCGGCCTCGGCCAGCGCGCGGTAGAGCGCGGGGAAACGCAGGTCGTAGCAGATGGTCACGCCCAGCCGGCCCCAGGGCAGGTCGGCCAGCACGCCGAGCTCGCCCGGCCGGTAGCTGTTCGACTCGCGGTAGCTTTCACCGCGATCGAGGTCGACGTCGAACAT
>JARRNI010000037.1:0-13182 GCA_037385125.1 Pseudolabrys sp. | reverse complement strand
GCGGTCAGCGCGGCCGGGGGCGGGCGGCGCACCGTGGCCACGGTGGTCACCTTCGCCGGACGGGCGGCCGCCGGCCGGAGCGTGCGGCTCGCCGACGGCAGCGGCGTCAGCGCGGCCGTGTGCGAGAGGTTGGGCTGCTGCACCACGAAGGTCTTGACCGGAATGGCCTTGATCGGCGCGGTCGAACCCGGCGCCGGGACGGGCGGCGCCGCGGCGGTCTTCGTTTCTTTGGCTTCTTCGGGCGGACGCGGCGGCAACGGCATCGCCTTCACCACCTTGTGGCTCGTCCAGCCTTCGACCACTTTGGGGGCGGTGCGGTTGCGCGCGGCGAGCTTGATGGTCTTGTCGATCAGGCGGATGACGTGGGCGTCGCGTATCCGCGCCGAGCGGCCGCCGAATACCGCCACGACCAGGTGGCGGCCGTGGCGCTGCACATCGGTGACGATGTTGAAGCCGGAGGCGCGGATATAGCCGGTCTTCATGCCGTCGACGCCGTCGACGCGGCCGAGCAGATGGTTGTGATTGCGCATCCGGTGGCCGTGATAGGTGAAATAGCGCAGCGAGAAATAATGGAAATATTGCGGGAAGCGGTCCTGCAGCGCGCGCGCCAGGATGGTTTCGTCGCGGGCGGTGGTGATCTGGCGGTCGTCCGGCAAGCCGGAGGCATTGTGGTAGTGGGTATGCGTCATGCCGAGCGCATGCGCCTTGGCGGTCATCAGCCGGGCGAAACCGGTCTCGGTGCCGCCGATGAACTCCGCCACCACGACGGCCGCATCGTTGGCCGACTTGGTCACCATGGCCTTGATGGCGTCGCCGACCGCTAGATGCTCGCCGGGCTCGAGGCCGAGTTTGGTGGGCGCCATTGCCGCGGCATGGGCCGAGACCGGCATCTCGGTCGTCATCTTGACCTTGCCCACTGCCAGCTGCTCGAACAACAGGTAGAGCGTCATCATTTTGGTGAGCGAGGCGGGGTGGCGCGGGCTGTCAGCGTGGGTCTCCTGCAGCACCTTGCCGGAATTGGCGTCCACCACGATGGAGGAATAGGGCGGATTGTAGCTTGAATAGTGGTGATGGTGGCGGCGGGAGCGCGCATCGGCACTGCCGGCGATGGTGATACCCGCCAGCAGGATCGCCAAAGCCACGGTTCCCCTACGGCGACTGCGTTGGACTTCGGCGCGACCACGCGACATCAGCTCTCCCCAACCCCGTTACCGGGCGATCCTTAGGCCGCCATCTTGGCAGATTTATAGCAATCTTGCGGCGCCATAATTTACAACCATACGCCAACAGGGTTTATAAAGTTTTAAGTTAATCTACTGTTTTTTAAGCCATTTTCGCATTGCAATAGAGCTCTTGACTTTCATTGTGCGGTGCAGTATATGACGATCATTCTCCGGTTGAGCCCGGGGCCAGAAATCGATCGACGCACCGCCACAGGCGGGGGCCGGGAAAGGATGAACCCCATGGTCAAGAATTTCGAGGACCTGCAGCAGGTCGGCAAAGACAATATGGATTCCGCCCTGAAATGCTGGGGCGCGCTCTCGAAGGGCAGCCAGGCGATCGCCGTCGAGATGGCGGACTATTCTAAGAAGGCTTTCGAGGACGGCACTGCCGCCATGGAAAAGCTGTTCGGCGTCAAGTCGTTCGACAAGGCGATCGAGGTGCAGACCGAATACGCCAAGGCCGTCTATGAGGGCTTCATGGCCGAGGCGACCAAGCTCGGCGAGCTTTATTCCGATCTCGCCAAGGAGACCTATAAGCCGTTCGAGTCGATGGTGGCGAAGGCGAAGTAAGCCAGCCGCTTTCGGCCAGTTGCGTCGCGTAATGCGTTTCGTCCGCGTATCAGGACCACGAAGCCCGGCCCGGTTGGCCGGGCTTTTTGCTGCCCTGGGCGGGTGGCGCGCTTGCGCCACTCTTGAATTACTTGGCGATGCGGAGTTGGGTCGGCTCGGTGCCGATCTTGTTGAACACATCGAGGATCTGGCTGGCCGACGTCAGCAGGTAGAACTTCTGGCCTTTCGGCGCGGTATCCTCCGAACTCGCGCAATTCTGCAGCAGTGTTGAGGTCGGCTCGTTGTCGGTGTTCACCTGGATCGTATAGATGATGTTGGTGACCTTGTCGGTGCTCGCGTTCTTGAAGTTGGCGCAGGTGCCGGCGCCGCTGCCGGTCTGATACATGCGGTTATCGACCGCAGCCGACGTGTGGTATCCATCGCCGTACCAACGGTCCTGCTTGTTGAGGCGGTCCGAGTGCAGGATGATCACCTGTTTGTAGGTGGAGTCATGATTTATCGAGGGAGCGCTAAACGGACCGCCGCCGACCAATGATTGCCGGCCCCACACCAGCCCGATCGGTTGATTGGTGCTGCCGTTCGGGGTCATCTGGTCGACCATGCTATCCATCGCCGTCCAGTCGCAGCTCTTACCTTGAGGCAAATCTCGCAAAGCGGATTCGTCTGCAGTTTGAGTTTGTGCAAGCGCTGCCATGCTTGGGTATTATAGGGCCAAGTGCTCATCCTTGCGACGACGATATAGTTTTTGGCGGCATCGATGTGAACATGTTGTGGCATCGCTCCTGTTCGGTACGAATGCTGTTTTACACACGATGCAAATCTTGGGTTGCTTTGGCCGTGCTTTCCTGGTCGCACGTTGCTTTTTCGCATTCGCCACCCGCCAGCAAAAATATGAGCAGGTAGAGGCGCCCTTTCCTTGTCGTGTGAAAGAGCATCGTAATGGACGGCCACAATTGGCGCACGGGACCGGATCGGACCATTTGAAATTTTTGCCGGTCGGTCGACACTGCTCACAGACAGGAGCTTGTCTAACGGAGTAATCATGCTGGCGATTTATTCCCGACAACAAAGTGTAATTTGCAAGCGTTGGTCTTGGATATAATTTTCGATTCTTAAGCCCGACCGCCGTCCGATAGACGCAATCATTCGGCCCGATAGGTTTTAAGCAGACAGAACAACTCAACTGCATCGGCCCCTCCCGCGTGACAGAATAATCAAGTGTTATAACTTTTTTGGATGTAATCTTGATCTATCTGTCACTGCTTCATCATTGTTACCGTGCGCTATCTTGAGCCTGCGCCGCCCTTTGCGCCTCCGCAATCCTTCGCTCATCCGCCGTGAGCCTGCCCTGGCGCCACATGATCCGAATGTCTTGCTGCCCGGTCGCGGTCGGCGCGCCGTCAACCTTGAGCTTGCTTGCGGATTGACCTTCAATCATTGCACCATCCCGCCTTCAGGCATCATGAATTCGGTATCCGCGAATTCCTCGCGCAGTACCTCGGTGAAGATCATCCGGCCCTCGTCATCCGTTTCGATGGTTTCCAGGCTTATGGTGTTGCCCTTAGCATAGGCCACCATCCTGACGTCGGCACGCGGCGATAGATAGGCCTTGGGGACTTCGGCGTTTTGCTCGGCATGCGATTGCAAGTGGTCGAGCGCCTCCTTGAGCCACAGAGATATGGCGGTCTTCAAGGCGGCGGAGATTTCGGCGTTCACGGTCGTCCTCCATACATTGGAACTTTGGGCCCGCGCGCCCGCGTGCTCGCCCTGCGAGACCCCTCCCGCTTTCCCTATGAGGGGACGCGGGCGGGCGACCGTCCAACACAGGCCGCCCCGCGTCCAACATAGAGGGGAGATGGGGGAGAGAGCCCCCCGATGTTGGACGGTGTTAGGCCGATGTTGGACGCCATGTTGGACGCTATGCGATGACCAGCCGGAAGTGAGGGTTCGAAGGTCTGCCATAGGGTTCAAACTTGATTTTGTTGGTATCAAATAACCTACGCATGGCGTCGGCCAGATCGTCTTTGGTGACCTTGGCCTGCTTCGCTTCCCGCTCAGCAGCGAACAATGCTGGCGCATAGGAGGGCCCTTTTCTGTCGCCAACCTTGCGGCCCTGCTGGTTGAATCGTTTCAGCAACGTCAGGAACACGTCCTCGACCTTCCGCTCCATCACCGCGCGCTCGATGGAGCCCATGGTCGGCTCCGGAACATAAACGCCATTCTTCCAGCGCAGCGCGATGCGTTCGCCGACCGGCCCGTAATTGGATTTCTTCCATTCGAGCACGCGGAGGTCGTCGTCCTCGGCATCCGTCGCCTTCTTGAAATAGCCGCGCGCGCACCGAATTGTGCCAGCCGGTCGATCCCGATATGCCGGAATTCGTGTTGATGTCGGTCAGTGACGGATGGCTCGCCAGCACCACCGCCGCACCGGTTTCCGTTGCAAGCAGGCGCATCAGGCCGATAAACTGTGGGGTTTGTGACCGGTTATTCTCGTTGCCCGCGAAGACATCGGCCAATGTGTCGATGATGATCAAGCGCGGCTGGATGCTGACGACCTCGCTTCGGAGGTGCTCAAATAAAGGTGTCGGCGTGACTGAATCATCGCGCTGCGCTTGGCCGAGTACCGCATCGCATCCGACAAGATCGTAGACTAGAGCCCATGATTGGCCATGTCCTCGCGGGTGGCGTGGTAATAGTCGCCGATAGCCTGCAGGCGGCGGCACACCTCGGCGTCTTCGTCCTCGCAACTAAGGTACATCACTTCGCCTTGCTCGGGCACAGCACCGATCCAATGATCACCGAAGACGGTGGCGACGGCGAGTTGCAGCAGCAGGATCGATTTACCGACCGCGCCTTCGCCGGAGAGCAGCGAAACATTGGAGGCCGGTATCCGGCCAGGGACGGCCCAGCAGCGCGGCGGAATAGGCTCCTGGGCTTATTTGGCCGGGACAAGCTTAACGGGCTGAGCGGGCTTCTGTGGCCGTTTGGACGCGCCGCCTTGTTGCCATGGGCCCCGCAGCGCACGTTCTCGTGACTGGGGAACTTGGTGAAACCCAATTGCTGCATAACTTGCGCCTCTCGCACGTCATGATCGCAAAAGTCCGCTTTTCTCATCCTTTGACACATTTCGCGTTCCGACAGCTGCAGCCATTCACCCATCAGGCGGCGGGTCGTCTTGAAATGTGAATTGAGTTTCGGGTGAGGCAGCTTTAAACATCGAGCCTGCACCTGTTGGTGGGAGTGACCTACTTCTAGCGCCCGCCCGATCCCCCAAGATTCGCGGGCGCTTTCCGTTTTGATTGTGTGGGAGGTGCGCGCTGGCGCGTTGCCACTTTGGCAAATAGCCTTTTAATTTCAATGGCGCGATTTAGGCTCGTTGCCACTGTAAGCCCCTGTATAATAAGGTTTCAGATATTCCGGATCGGATTGTCCGCGCCCGGGTTGAGATCGGGTAACCAGTGGCTATCTGAGCCGCTGCGGCGCCGAATCGTCGCAGCCCCGGCTAAAATGTCCCGGAACGGGGCAAAATGCTCGCTTGGAATGGCCGGGGCGGGTTCTCTATGATGGTGGCGGGGCGGCTCGCGCCGGACGCGCCCCGCGGATGCCACGTTCCAGGATTACATGCCTCTGTAATGCCATGACGCCGCGACTGGACAATAAGAACCGTATCCCCCGGCCGGCGCGCGCGGCCCCGATAGCGCCGCGCATGGACGAAGACGACCGCAAGCGCAAGGGCGGTGGAAATACCGGCGAGCCCGGCAATCCCAGCACCGCCGTCATCACCAAGACCAAGCCGCAGACCAAGCGGCCCAGCATGTACCGGGTCCTCATCCTCAACGACGACTACACGCCCATGGAGTTCGTCGTGCACGTGCTGGAGCGGTTTTTCGGCAAGGATCACGAGGCGGCCACGCGAATTATGTTGCATGTCCACCACCATGGCATCGGCGAGTGCGGTATCTATACTTATGAGGTGGCGGAGACCAAAGTGACGCAGGTTATGGACTTCGCGCGCAAACATCAGCATCCTCTGCAATGCGTGATGGAAAAAAAGTGAGTCTGAAAAGTTGATGCTGGGAAGCGTCCAATACGAATGACAACGGAACCGTAAATGCCAACTTTCTCGCGCAGCCTCGAGCAGTCCCTCCACCGTGCGCTCGCCCTTGCCAACGAGCGGCACCACGAATACGCGACCCTTGAGCATCTTCTGCTGGCGCTGATCGACGACCAGGACGCCTCCGCGGTGATGCGGGCCTGCAATGTCGATCTCGACAAGCTGCGGCGCAGCCTGGTCGCCTATCTCGAATCCGAGCTGGAAAACCTGATCACCGACGGGGCGGAGGACTCCAAGCCCACGGCCGGGTTCCAGCGCGTGATCCAGCGCGCGGTCATCCACGTGCAGTCCTCCGGCCGCGAGGAAGTAACCGGGGCCAATGTGCTGGTGGCGATCTTTGCCGAGCGCGAGAGCCATGCCGCCTATTTCCTGCAGGAGCAGGACATGACCCGCTACGACGCGGTCAACTACATCAGCCACGGCATCGCCAAGCGTCCCGGCATGGCGGAAGCGCGCCCGGTGCGCGGCGCCGAGGAGGAAGCAGACGCCAAGTCCGGCGACGAGCCCTAGAAGAAGGGCGACGCGCTCGAAGCCTACTGCATCAACCTCAACAAGAAGGCCAAGGGCGGCACGATCGACCCGCTGATCGGCCGCGACGCCGAGATCAACCGCACTATCCAGGTGCTGTGCCGCCGGCAGAAGAACAATCCGCTGCTGGTCGGCGACGCGGGCGTCGGGAAGACCGCGATCGCGGAAGGGCTGGCGCGCCGCATCGTCAACGGCGAGGTGCCCGACGTGCTCAAGGGCGCCACCGTGTTCGCCCTCGACATGGGCACGCTGCTCGCCGGCACGCGCTACCGCGGCGATTTCGAGGAGCGGCTCAAGCAGGTGATCAAGGAGATCGAGGCCTATCCGGGCGCGATCATGTTCATCGACGAGATCCACACCGTGATCGGCGCCGGCGCTACTTCCGGCGGCGCCATGGATGCGTCGAACCTGCTGAAACCTGCGCTGGCCTCCGGCACGATCCGCTGCATTGGTTCGACCACCTACAAGGAATACCGCCAGTATTTCGAGAAGGACCGCGCGCTGGTGCGCCGCTTCCAGAAGATCGACGTCAACGAGCCGTCGGTCGCGGACGCCATCGACATCCTCAAGGGGCTCAAGCCCTATTTCGAGGAATACCACAAGCTCAAGTACACCAACGACGCCATCAAGGCGGCGGTCGACCTGTCGTCGCGCTACATCCACGACCGCAAGCTGCCCGACAAGGCGATCGACGTGATCGACGAGTCGGGCGCGGCGCAGATGCTGCTGCCGGAGAGCCGGCGCAAGAAGACCATCGGCGTCAAGGAGATCGAGACCACCATCTCGACCATGGCGCGCATCCCGCCCAAGACTGTGTCGAAGGACGACGCCGAGGTGCTGGAGCATCTCGAGCAGACCCTGAAGACGGTGGTGTACGGGCAGAACAGGGCGATCGACTCGCTGTCGGCCTCGATCAAGCTGGCGCGCGCCGGCCTGCGCGAGCCGGAAAAGCCGATCGGCTGCTACCTGTTCTCCGGCCCGACCGGCGTCGGCAAGACCGAGGTGGCCAAGCAGCTTGCCGCCGCGCTCGGCGTCGAGCTCATCCGCTTCGACATGTCGGAATACATGGAGCGGCACACGGTGTCGCGCCTGATCGGCGCGCCTCCCGGCTATGTCGGCTTCGACCAGGGCGGGCTGTTGACCGACGGCGTCGACCAGCATCCGCACTGCGTGCTGCTGCTCGACGAGATCGAGAAGGCGCATCCCGACCTGTTCAACGTGCTCCTGCAGGTCATGGACCACGGCAAGCTGACCGACCACAACGGCAAGCAGGTCGACTTCCGCAACGTGATCCTGATCATGACCACCAATGCGGGCGCGGCCGACATGGCCAAGGCGGCCTACGGCTTCCACCGCTCGAAGCGCGAGGGGGACGATCAGGAAGCGATCACCAAGATGTTCACGCCCGAGTTCCGCAACCGGCTCGACTCGATTATCACCTTCGCGCACCTTTCGCAGGAGATCATCGCGCAGGTGGTGGAGAAGTTCGTGCTGCAGCTCGAGGCCCAGCTCGGCGATCGCAACGTCACCATCGAATTGTCGGACGAGGCGAGCCGCTGGCTGATCGCCAACGGCTACGACGAATTGATGGGCGCGCGGCCGATGGCCCGCGTGATCCAGGAGCACATCAAGAAGCCGCTCGCCGACGAGGTGCTGTTCGGCCACCTGAAGCACGGCGGCCATGTGCGGGTGATCCTCACCAAGGACGAGAACGGCCGCGATAAGCTTGGCTTCGAGTTCCTGGAAGGGCCGATCACGCCCAAGCCGGAGAAGCTGCCGCCGACCGCAGCGCGGCCGAAGAAACGCCGCTCGCCGCGCCCGCGCCAGCAAAAGCGCGGCTCGGTGCCGAAGGTGCCGCTGATCAAGGCGTAAAGCGCGCCGAGAGACATCCTGCAAGGCCGGGCCTAGCGCCCGGCCTTTGCTTTTTGCAGGGCCCGCATGCGGGCGTGCGCGGTTGCGGCGGCCATACGCCTGTGACACAGCTTTCGGGCCTTGCCCATGTCCGCTCCCGGCCCCTTTCATTCGACCGGCGCCGCCTTCTTCGGCGGTGTGAAATCCGCGTCGCTGTCGGTGTTCTTTCCGGTGATCAGCGGCACCTATGTGGGCATCGGCGCGCTCGCTCATGGCTTCGGGCTGAGTCCGTGGTGGCTGGCGGCCTCGACCATGCTGGTATGGGCGGGACCGGCCCAGGTCATTCTCGTTTCCGCGCTCGGCACCGGCGGCGCGCCGATCGAAGTGGCGATCGCGGTGAGCCTGTCGGGCGTGCGGCTGCTGCCCATGGTGGTGACACTGCTGCCTCTACTGCGGTGGCAGGGCACGCGGTTGCGCGATCTCTTGCTGCCGGCCCATTTTACCTCGGTGAGCATGTGGGTGGAATCGCTGCGCCTGTTGCCGGGGCTGCGGCGCGAGCGCCGCACGGCCTTCTGCAACGGGCTGTCGGTCGGCTTCCAGGGGGCGGCGGTGTGCGCCGGCTTTCTCGGCTATTACCTTTCGGCCGAGCTGCCGGCGCTGTTCGCAGGCGCGCTCCTGTTCCTCACGCCGCTATCGTTTCTGGTCTCCACCGCGCGCAACGCCCGGGCGATGATGGACAAGCTGGCGCTGGTGGTCGGGCTGGTGCTGGGCACGGTGCTGGCCGCATACCACGTGGAGCTCGATCTGTTGTGGGCCGGCGTCGGCGGCGGCACGCTCGCCTATCTCGTTCACCGCGTGCGGGAGGCGCTTGCATGAGCCCCGCCGTGAGCCAGTTGTGGCCCTATCTCGCTTTGATGCTGCTCGGCTATCTGCCGAACGAGGTCTGGCGCGCGCTCGGGCTGGTGCTGGCGCGTGGGCTGAACGAGGATTCGGAGATCGTGATCTGGTCGCGGGCGGTGGCGACCGCGATCTTGGCCGGCGTGATCGCCAAGCTGATCGTGTTCTCGCCCGGCGCGCTGGCCGGCATCCCACTCGTCATACGGGTCGCGGCGGTGACCTCCGGCTTCGTTGCGTTCTTGGCGTTCAAGCGCTCGGTGTTCGGGGGCGTCCTGGTGGGCGAGGCGGCGCTGCTCTTAGGCGGCTTCCTGTTCGCGCACTTCACTCATTGAGACTCGATCGCCGCGGCGAGCTTCTTGGCTTGCTCGGTCAACAATTCGGCCTTTTCCTTTTCGGCAGCCGGCGGCTTCATCGGCACGCCCTGCTTGCGCGGGATGATGTGGACGTGCAGGTGGAACACCACTTGGCCGCCGGCGCCCTCGTTGAACTGCTGCACGGTGACGCCGTCGGCCGCGAAGGCCTTAACCGCCGCCTGCGCGATTTTCTGCGTTACCTTGGCGACGTGGGCGAGGTCGTCGGGCGCGACGTCGAGGAGATTTCGCGCCGGCGCTTTCGGCAGCACCAGCGTGTGGCCGGGCGCGCGCGGCATGATGTCGAGGAAGGCGAAGGCCTTGTCGTCCTCGTAGACCTTGTGGCAGGGCATTTCGCCGCGCATGATCTTGGCGAAGATGTTGTTCGGATCGTAGCTCGGCATCTTTAAGTCCCCCGGATTGCCCGCAATCATTCCTGCTCAACGAAATCTTTGCGGAACGGTGCGTAGCCTGCAAGCTCCTCGCGCGCCGCTTCGACATAGCGGCGCTCGCGCGCGAGATAGTCGGCGATCGCCCGCCGCAGCGCCGGATTGGCGATGTAGTGCGCCGAATAGGTGGTGTTCGGCAGATAGCCGCGCGCCAACTTGTGCTCGCCCTGCGCGCCGGCCTCCACTCGCTTGAGATTGCGGGCAATGGCGAAGTCGATGGCCTGGTAGTAGCACAGCTCGAAATGCAGGAACGGGTGGTGCTCGGTGGCGCCCCAGTTGCGGCCGAATAGGGTGTCGCTGCCGATGAAGTTGAGCGCGCCGGCGATCCAGCGGCCGGCGCGCCTGGCCATCACCAGCAGGATGCGGTCGGCCATCTTCTCGCTCACGATCGAGAAGAAGTCGCGAGTGAGATAGGGCCTGCCCCATTTGCGCGAGCCGGTCTCCATGTAGAAGGCGAAGAAGGCGTCCCAGGCCTCTTCGGTCAGGTCGGATCCGGTGAGCCAGTTGACCTCGATGCCGGCGGCCAGCGCGTCCTTGCGCTCGCGGCGCAGCGTCTTGCGCTTGCGCGATGCGAGCTGGCTGAGGAAGTCGTCGAATGTTTCGTAGCCGGCATTCTCCCAATGGAATTGCTGGTCGGTGCGCTGCAGGAAGCCGCGCTCGCCGAGCAGGCGCCATTCGGGCTCGGTGAGGAAGGTGACATGGGCGGAGGAGAGGCCGTTGGAGGCGGTGATCTCGGCCAGGGCCTGTGCCAGGCCGCTGCGCACCGTGTCGGCCAGCGGACCGGGCCGCGTCAGCAGGCGAGGGCCGGTCACCGGCGTGAACGGCACTGCCACCTGCAGCTTGGGGTAATAATCGCCGCCAGCGCGCTCAAAAGCGTCGGCCCAGCCGTAATCGAAGACGTATTCGCCGCGCGAGTGCGACTTCACGTAGCAGGGCGCGCAGCCGACCAGGGCGCCGCCATCGTCTTCCGCCAGCAGATGGCGCGGCTGCCAGCCGGTGCGGCCGCCGACCGAATGCGACTCTTCGAGCGAGGAAAGAAAATCGTGAGAAACGAAAGGGTTGCCCGGTTTTACTTGTGTAGATAAATGCGCGGAAGAATTATTCTCAGATGTTGGTTTAACTTCCTGCTCCAGCGCGCCCGTGGAGGCGGGATTGCTGGCGGCACAGGCGTCCCAGGCCGGGGCCGGGACCTCGGCCAGCGAATGCAGCAGCCGGACGTTGAGCTGGGTCTGGTCTTTCATTGGGTCAACGGTTCTAGGGCGAGTTTATGCCGGAAATTGTACAAGGTTGACCCTTTTCAACGCCTCGCATGCGGTTTTTAGGGCCGCCAGCATTCGAAAATGATCTGGTCGGCATAACGGGCGGCGCGCCGGCGCTCATCGTCGCTGCGCACCGTCCAGGTCAGCAGCGGCAGGCGGAGGACGGCGCGCAGCGCGAGCGGCGCCAGCGCCGGAAGGTCCCGCACGGCATAGGCGATGAAGTGCGGCCGGGTGCGCGGGAAATGGGTGAAATGCGCCATGCTGTGCGCCAGCGCCGCCGGCAGGCCGGGCCAATCGTCGTAGCGTCGCTGCGCGACCATACCGCGCGTCAGTGACGGCGCGATCGTGCGCAGATGCGCGATCACGGCGGGATCGAACGACATGACGGCCGCCGGCTCGGCGTAGCCGGAAAGCACCTCGGCCACGCGCTGCGCCAGCCGCATGTCGCCGTCGAAGCGACTCTTGAGCTCTATCAGCAGCGGCGTCCGGCCGGATACCAGCGCGCACAATTCGCCAAACGTCAGGATGCGGTCGGCGCCGTGCTTGAAGCGGGTCTTGCCGATCTCGGCGGCGCTCATATCGCAAAGCCGCGCGCTCCCCTCGGTGAGGCGGCCGAGGGCGTCGTCGTGATAGACCACGGCTTCGCCGTCGGCGCTCATCTGCACGTCGCATTCGATGCCGTAATCGTGGCGAAGCGCCGCGCTGAAGGCGGGGCCGGGGTTCTCGATCACGCCGGCCGACGCATCGTGCAGCCCGCGATGGGCGATCGGCCGTGCGGTAAGCCATTTTAACTTGCGCATGGTCTTTCCGAAAACCGGGGCCCATCCCCGATCAGGTCGAGGACATGCTCTTCGGGATCATGCGCGCGAGGCCAGCCATCTATTCCACTTCGAACATGCCCTCGACTTCGACCGCGGCATTGGCGGGCAGGGCGGAGACGCCGACGGTGGCGCGCGCGTGGCGACCCTTGTCGCCGAACACGTCTACCATGAGGTCGGAGGCTCCGTTCATCACTTTGGCGCCGTCGGTGAAGCCGGGCGCCGAATTGATGAAGCCGCCGAGGCGGACGACGCGGGCGACCCAGTCGAGGTCGCCGACGGCGGCCTTGACCTGCGCCAGCAGATTGATGGCCGCGGCGCGGGCGGCCTTCTGCCCGTCCTCGAGAGAGACGCCGGCGCCGAGCTGCCCAGCCGCCGCCAGCTTGCCGTCGGCGCCGAAGCAGAGCTGGCCGGAGACCACCAGCAGATTGCCGGTGCGCACGCACGCGACGTAGTTGGCGATCGGATTGGCCGGCGTCGGCAGCGTGATGCTGAGACTTTGCAGTTTCTGTTCGACGGTTCCGGCCATGGTTGCCTCTCTCGCTTGCGGCGGTCTGATCGTTCTCTCGGTGCGTTCTTGATCGTTCTGTCGGCCGATGGCAAGCACCTGTGCAGGCGCGCCCGGCTTTTATTGCCGGCGGCCGTGACGGCCTCTATCTTGCCCCTTTCTTGCATCTTCCTGTTCGCCGGTTGCTGCTTGCCGGCTTCATGCCGTCCGCGAAAAAGGCTAATCCATGACTGCCAGTGTCACGAGTGCGCCTGTCAAACGGTTTCTCCTGCCGGTTTTGGCGTTGGCGCTCGCTGTGCCGGCGCTCGTGCCGGCCGCGGCGGCCCAAGCGGTCCTCCTGGCGCCGCACCGGGCGATCTACGACCTGACGCTGGCCAAGTCGCACGGCACGCGCGGCATCGACTCGGTGCGCGGCCGCATCCTGTACGACTTCTCCGGCAATGCCTGCGACGGCTACGCGCTGCAATTCCGCCAGGTGTCGGTGCTCGCTTCTAGTGAGGGCAAGTCGGCGCTCAGCGATCTGCGCTCCACCACCTGGGAGGACGCGGCGGCCAGCAAGTTCCGCTTCAACTCGGAGAACCTGCTCAACGACCGCACGACCGACCGGGTCGACGG
>JARRNI010000036.1:0-13290 GCA_037385125.1 Pseudolabrys sp. | reverse complement strand
TCGAGCAGTTCCTGCAAATGATCGTGCAGGATGTCGAACAGCAGCGCATCCTTGCCGTCGTAGTAGTGATAGAGCAGCGCCTTGGAGGCGCCGCAGGCCTGCGCGATATTGGCCATCGAGGCGCGATCATAGCCGTGCTTGGCGAACAGGCCCGCCGAGCGGTGCAGGATCGCCTTCCGCTTGCCGTCGTAGTCCGCCGCCCGCGCCCGTGCCATCGCTACTCTTTCGGCCGCTTGTCGACGATGCGGCGCGCCTTGCCCATGGAGCGCTCGATGCCACCGGGGTCGGCCACCGCCACGTCGACGCCGATGCCGACCACGCTGCGGATATGCGACTTGAGCAGGGCCGCCTGGGCCGCGCGCGAGGCGTCGTCGGCGTGGTCGGGCCGCGCTTCCACATGCAGCCGCACCGCGTCGAGCCGCTGTTCGCGATAGAGCTCGATGTAAAAGTGTGGCGCCAGGCCCTCGCACCGCAGAAGCTGCTCCTCGAATTGGGTCGGGAACACGTTGACGCCGCGCACGATCATCATGTCGTCGGAGCGTCCGGTGACTTTTTCCATGCGCCGCATGGTGCGCGCGGTGCCCGGGAGCAGCCGGGTGAGGTCGCGGGTGCGATAGCGGATCACCGGCATGGCTTCCTTGGTCAGCGAGGTGAATACCAGTTCGCCCATCTCGCCATCGGGCAGCACCTCGCCGGTCGCCGGATTGATGATCTCCGGATAGAAATGGTCCTCCCAGACGTGCAGGCCGTCCTTGGTTTCCACGCATTCGTTGGAAACGCCGGGTCCCATCACTTCCGACAGGCCGTAGATGTCGACCGCGTCCATGTCGAAGGCGGCTTCGATCTCCTCGCGCATCGAATTGGTCCACGGCTCGGCGCCGAAAATTCCGATCTGCAGCGACGACTTGCGCGGGTCGATGCCCTTGGCGCGGAATTCATCGAGGATCGCCAGCATGTAGGACGGCGTCACCATGATGATTTCGGGCTTGAAGTCGGTGATGAGCTGCACCTGCCGCTCGGTCATGCCGCCGGAAACCGGGATCGCCGCGCAGCCGAGCCGCTCGGCGCCGTAATGGGCGCCCAGCCCGCCGGTGAACAGGCCGTAGCCGTAGGAGACGTGCACCTTCATGCCCGGGCGGCCGCCGGAAGCGCGGATCGAGCGCGCCATCATGTCGGACCAGACGTCGATGTCGTTCTTGGTATAGCCGACCACGGTGGGCTTGCCGGTGGTGCCGGAGGAGGCATGGATGCGCGCGATCTTGTCGTGCGGCACCGCGAACATGCCGAAGGGATAGTTGTCGCGCAGGTCCTGCTTGCTGGTGAAAGGAAACTTGGCGAGGTCTGTCAGGTCCTTGCAGTCCTCCGGCTTGACGTTCGCCGCGTCGAACTTGGCGCGATAGCTCGGCACGTTGTCATAGGCGTGCTTGAGCGACCATTGCAGGCGCTTGAGCTGCAAAGCCGCGATCTCGTCGCGCGATGCGGTCTCGATCGGCTCTAGCCCGTAGGGCCGGTAGGACGACTTGTCGAGCATGGAAACGTCCTCCCCTTAGCTCGGCGCCTTTTCGGCGGCCTTGTTCAAGCCCGGCAGCAATTCGCCTTCGATGGTGCGGGAATGGCCGCGGAATTCGGCGATGACGGTGCCGTCCTGGCGGGTCACCGTGATGTCGTAGATGCCGGAGCGGCCGCGCCGATGCCGCTCGATCGCGCGCGCGGTAAGCTGGTCGCCCAGTATGGCGGAGACGATGAAGGTCACCGCGCAGTGCTGCGCCACCGTGCGCTGGTTATAGGTGTTGCAGGAAAAAGCGAAGGCGGAATCGGCGAGCGTGAAGATGAAGCCGCCGTGGCAGAGATTGTGGCCGTTCACCATCTGCTCGGTCACTTTCATGGTCAGCTCGGCTTGTCCCGGCGCGACCGACACGATCTGCATGCCGAGGCCACGGCTGGCGGCGTCTTCCGCCCACATGGCGTCGGCGCAGGCGCGGGCGAGTTCCTGTGCGTCCATCGATGCGTCCTTGGTCATCCCGTGCGGCCGATGAAGTTGGGCGCGCGCTTTTCCATGAAGGCGCGCACGCCTTCGGCATAGTCCGGCGTGTTGCCGGCCTCGCGCTGCAGGTCGCGCTCGAGATCGAGTTGCTGGTCGACGGTATTGGTTGCGGAGGCGTCAAGCGCGCGTTTGATCAGCGCAAGCCCCACGGTCGGCGCGGTGGCGAAATGGGCGCACAGCTTTTCCGCTTCGCTCATCAGGTCGGCGTCGTCGACAGCCTTCCAGATCAGGCCCCAGCTTTCGGCTTTTTCGGCCGGCAGCGGCTCGGCCAGCAGCGCGAGCCCGCGGGCGCGCGCCGCGCCGACCAGGCGCGGCAGCACCCAGGTGCCGCCGGAATCGGGCACCAGGCCGATCTTGGCGAAGGCCTGCACGAAACTGGCGGAGCGGCCGGCCAGCACGATGTCGCAGTTGAGCGCAATATTGGCGCCGGCACCGGCGGCAACGCCATTGACCGCGGCGACAACCGGGAAGGGTAGATTGCGCAGCTTGCGGACCAGCGGATTGTAGTAGGTCGAAATGGTCGCGCCGAGGTCCGTCTTCTGGTCGCCGCTCGCCAGCCGGTCGCTCAGGTCCTGGCCGGCGCAGAAGCCGCGGCCGGCGCCGGTCAGCAGCAGCGCGCGGCAGGAAGCGTCCGATTCAGCCTCGTCCAGTGCCGCTTTCAGCGCCTGATGCATCGCCTCGTTGAACGAATTGAGCCGTTGCGGCCGGTTCAGCGTGACGAGGCGATAGCCGTCACGTTTGTCGACGAGAATAGGCGTCTCGTCCATGCCTTCCTCCCGCGGCGGGCGCTTCTGTAACGTCCTGCGACGACGGCGCCTTGCGAAAATGCTTGACTGACCGACCGGTCGGATAATTAATATTGCAGCCAAGAAAGAGTGTCAACGCGACACCGGCCAGCGGTGTGCGGCTGACACGATCGAGGGGGAGACGTTGAGGGGCTTTTCGGTGCGCAGGGCGCAAGCGCGCGAACGCGGGTTGCCAGCTTGCGGACGGCTCATTCCAGCAGCAGTCACAGCGTCGGGCCTTCCCGAAGCGCGTGAAGCGCGCGCAACGGGCATTCTTGCCGGCGCCGCTCTTCCCCGTCCAATCCCGCAACAACAGAAATTGTAGAAACCACTGACCGGGAGGAAATGCATGAAACGACACCTGCCCAAACTCATGGCCGCGGCAGCAGCAGTGCTGTTCGCGTCGTCGGCCGCCCATGCCGAGGTCAAGATCGGCGCGGTGCTGGCCGTCACCGGCCCCGCTTCGTTCCTGGGCGATCCGGAAAAGAAGACGCTCGAAATGTACGTCGACCAGATCAACGCCAATGGCGGCGTCAACGGCCAGAAGATCAAGCTGACCGTCTACGATAGCGGCGGCAATCCGAACAAGTCGAAGACCTTCGCCACCCGCCTGGTCGAGCAGGACAAGGTCGACGCCGTGATCGGCGATTCCACCACCGGCGCCACGCTCGCCATCATGCCGGTTTTTCAGGAAGCGCACGTGCCGCTGATCTCGCTCGCCGGCGCGGTGCAGATCATCCAGCCGGTGCGCAAATGGGTGTTCAAGACGCCGCACACCGACACCATGGCCTGCGAGAAGATCTTCCAGGACCTGAAGAAGCGCAAGCTGACCAACATCGCGCTCATCTCCGGCACCGGCGGTTTCGGCAAGTCGATGAACGCGCAGTGCCACAAGGTCGCGCCGCATTACGGCATCAAGATCATCCACGACGAGACCTATGGCCCGCGCGACAACGACATGACGCCGCAGCTCACCAACATCAAGAACACTAAAGGCGTGCAGGCGGTGGTCAATCCCGGCTTCGGTCAGGGCCCCGCCATCGTCGTGCGCAACTATCGCCAACTCGGCATCAAGGCGCCGCTCTACGAGAGCCACGGCGTTTGCTCCAAGCAGTTCATCAAGCTCGCGGGCGACGCGGCGAACGGCGTGCGGCTGCCCTGTGCGGCCCTGCTGGTCGCCGACAAGCTGCCCAACAGCGATCCGCAGAAGAAGGTCGTGGTCGGCTACAAGAACATGTACGAGAAGAAGACCGGCCAGCAGGTCTCGACCTTCGGCGGCCACGCCTATGACGCCCTGATGATCCTGACCGCCGCCATGAAGCGGGCCGGCGGCACCGACAAGGCCAAGGTGCGCGACCAGATCGAGAAGACTCATGGCTTCATCGGCACCGGCGGCACCTTCAACATGTCGCCGAAGGATCATCTCGGCCTCGATCTCTCGGCGTTCCGCATGCTGGAGATCAAGAACGGCGACTGGACGCTGGTGAACTAGGTTTCATCATCAGTCTGGTTTGCTTTTTGCCCTCATCCTTCGAGACGGGCGCTCACGCGCCCTCCTCAGGATGAGGGCTTCTCTCGCCTCATGGTGAGGAGCATCGCGCCAGCGATACGTCTCGCGCCATGAGGTGATGGAAAGAGACTGCGCACAAACCCCGTTCATTCCCGCGCAAGCGGGAATCCAGTGCTAATAATATGGCCTGGGTCCCCGCTTTCGCGGGGACGAACGGCTGTTTCTTGCGAAGCGAGCTTCGATGGCCGAGTTCCTGCAGTTCGCCTTTTCCGGCCTGACCGTGGGCGCGATCTACGCCCTGGTCGCGCTCGGCTTTACGCTCATCTACAACGCTTCCGACGTGATCAACTTTGCCCAGGGTGAGTTCGTCATGCTGGGCGGCATGGTGACGGTATTCGCTCTCGCCGCCGGCGTGCCGCTGCCGCTGGCCGCTCTGCTCGCGGTGATCGTCGCGGTGGGTGTCGGCCTTGCGCTCTATAAGCTCGCGATCGCGCCGGCGCGCGGCGCTTCCGCCGTGACCTTGATCATCATCACCATCGGCGCCTCGATCCTGCTGCGCGGGGTAGCGAGCCTCGTGTTCGACAAGAATTTCCATTCGCTGCCCCCCTTCGCCGGCAACAAGCCGTTCATGGTCGGCGGCGCTGCGCTGCTGCCGCAGAGCGTGATCGTGCTGATCGGCGCCGGCGTGATCGTGCTGGCGCTGTGGCTGTTCATGACCCGTACGCTCACCGGCAAGGCGATCATGGCGACCGCCGCCAACCGGTTGGCCGCGCGGCTGGTCGGCATCAATACCGGCGCCATGGTCGGACTGTCGTTCGCCGTCTCGGCCGCCATCGGCGCGGTCGGCGGCATCCTGGCGGCGCCGATCACGCTCACCAGCTACGACGTCGGCACCCTGCTGGCGCTGAAAGGTTTCGCCGCCGCCATGCTGGGAGGCATGGGCAAGCCGCTCGGCGCGGTGGTCGGCGGACTGATGATCGGCCTGCTGGAGGCCTTCGGCGCCGGCTACATCTCGTCGAGCTACAAGGACGCCATCGCCTTCATCGTGATCCTGGTTGTGCTGTTCGCCATGCCGCAGGGCCTGTTCGGCCGCGCGCGCGTCGAGCGGGTGTGAGCGATGAATCGCCTGGCTGCGAGCCCTTACACCGTCGTGCTGGCGATGGCGGTTGTCGTGGCGCTGCTGCCGCTGGCGCTGCACTCGACTTTCTATCTGCGCGTCGCCACGCTGGTGTTCATCTTCTCGCTGGTCGTGGTCGGGCTCAACCTGCTGATGGGCTTCGCCGGTCAGGTCAGCCTCGGCCATGCCGGGTTTTTCGGCATCGGCGCCTATGCCGTGGCGGTGGGGCCGGCATCGCTCGGCGTGCCGAGCTGGCTGGCGCTGCCTGCCGGCGCCGTCTTGGCCGGCATCCTCGCCTTCGTCGTCGGCCGGCCGGTGCTGCGGCTGCGCGGACATTATCTCGCGGTGGCGACCATGGGTCTCGGCCTGCTGGTGGCAATGGTGTTCAACAACGAGGCGGCGTGGACCGGCGGACCGGACGGCATGCTGGTGCCGCACCTGTCGCTGTTCGGCTGGCGCGTGCACGGCCCGCTGAGCTGGTACTGGGTGTCGGGCGTCAGCCTGGTGATCGCCGCCTGGATCGCGGTCAACGTCATTGCCAGCCCGACCGGCCGCGCGCTGCGCGCCATCCATGACAGCGAGGTGGCCGCGCGCGTGCTCGGCGTTGATGTCGCGCGCTACAAGCTGATCGCCTTCGTGCTGTCTGCGGTTTATGCGGCGATCGCCGGTTCCTATTATTCGTTGTTCGATGGGCTGGTGACTCCGGAGGCGGCCGGCTTCCTGCGCTCCATCGAGTTCGTCACCATGGCCGTGCTGGGCGGGCTCGGCTCGATTGTCGGCTCCATCGTCGGTGCCACGGTGCTCGTCGTGCTGCCTCAACTCTTGACCGTGTTCCAGGATTACGAGCACATCGTGCTCGGCCTGGTGATGATCGTGGTGATGGTCTTTCTGCCGGCGGGCATCGTGCCCTCGCTCGCGGGCGTGCTGCGGCGGAAATCGTCATGAGCATGCTGACGGCGCAGGGCATCTCCATCGGCTTCGGCGGCGTGCGGGCGCTGTCCGATGTGACGTTCGAGGTCGAGAAAGCGGAGATCTTCGCCATCATCGGCCCGAACGGCGCCGGCAAGACCACCTTGTTCAACGTGATCTCCGGCCTCTACGACGCCCAACAGGGCAGGGTGACGCTCAAGGGCGAGGACGTCACTCGCCTGCCGGCGCATGCGCTCGCGCGGCGCGGCCTGTCGCGCACGTTCCAGAACCTCCAGATCTTCTTCCGCATGACGGCCGCCGAGAACGTGATGGTCGGGCGCCATCTGCACGAGCGCCGCAACGTGATCATCCATCTATTCACGCTGCCTTCGGTGCTGCGGCAGAATCGGGAGACGCGCGCCAAGGCTGACGAGCTGTTGCGGTTCGTCGGCATTGCCGAATTGGCCGACCGTCCGGCGGGCACGCTGCCTTACGGTGCGCTGCGGCGCCTCGAAATCGCCCGCGCGCTTGCTTCCGAGCCGGAGGTGCTGCTGCTCGACGAGCCGGCGGCCGGCTGCAATCCGGTCGAGACCGCGGAAATCGACGAGCTGATCCAGAAAATCGCGGCGACCGGCGTCGCCGTCGTCCTGGTTGAGCACGATATGAAGCTGGTGATGAAGATCTCGCGCCGCATCCATGTGCTGGATGGGGGCCGCAGCATCGCCGAAGGCACCGCCGACGAAATCCGTTCCAACCCTCAAGTGATTGCCGCTTATCTTGGCCGCCACGGCCAGCAGGAGGTCGCGCGTGCTTGAGGTCGAGGACGTGGTCAGCCGCTACGGCCGTATCGAGGCGCTGCACGGCGTGTCGCTCGAGGTCGCCGACAACGAGATCGTGACTTTGATCGGCAACAACGGCGCCGGCAAGACCACGCTGATGCGGGTCATCTCCGGCGTGCAGCCGAAGGCGCGCGGCCGCATCCGCTTCGACGGCGAGGACATCGACCGGCTGGCCGCGCATGCCCGCGTCGCCCGCGGCATTGCCCAGGTGCCGGAGGCGCGGCAGGTGTTCGCGCCGCTGACGGTCGAGGACAATCTCAAGCTCGGCGGCTACCGCCGCCACGCCGGGAACGGTGACGCGCTCGGCCGCATCTATGACCTGTTTCCGGTACTGAAGGAGCGGCGGGCGAGCGCAGCCGGCAATCTCTCCGGCGGCCAGCAGCAGATGCTGGCGATCGGCCGCGCGCTGATGAGCGACCCCCGTTTGCTGCTGTTGGACGAGCCGTCGATGGGCCTCGCGCCGGTGCTGGTCGACCAGATCCTCGACGCCGTGGTCAGCCTGCGCAAGAGCGGCGTCACCATTCTGCTGGTCGAGCAGAACGTCAGCGCGGCGCTCGCCATCGCCGATCGGGCCTATGTGATCGAGACCGGCCGCATCGTGCTTGCCGGCGAATGCGCCGCGCTCGCCAACGATCCGCGCGTGCAGACGGCCTATCTTGGCTTATGAAATCGCGAAACGGGGAGATCAGGAAGATGCTTTAAGTAGAGATATTTTAGGTTTGTAATATTTTGCCGTTTGCGCCATGCTGAGTTAACATAAGCCCTCGCGGGGCCGCGAAGGGCCCGTCTTCGGCGGCGCAACGCGTCGTTGTCTCGCGTGCAGTTGCATGACGGCGACGGCCGACGCACCGGCGATCCGGCCGAAACGCTCTATCGTGAAATCCGCGCGTTGTGCATTTATGAAGGCGCCTGCAACATTCAGAATGCCGTCATTGCTTGGGGCGACCTGCCGGAAATTCGAGAGCTGCCGCATGAAAAACACCATCACGCTTGGTCCCTCCGCGCACGTGGATATCTTCACGCGCGACAATCTCCCGCCTTTCGATCAATGGCCGGATCTTCTGCTCGACCGGCCTGAATTCCAATACCCCGACCGCCTTAACGTCGGAGTCGAGCTGACCGACCGCATGGTGGAGAAAGGTTTCGGCGACCACACCGCGCTGATCGGCAATGGGCGGCAGCGCACCTACAAGGAGCTGGCCGACTGGTCGAACCGGCTCGCCCACGCGCTGGTGGAAAACTACGGGGTCAAGCCGGGCAATCGCGTTCTGATCCGCTCCGGCAACAATCCGGCACTGGTGGCCGCCTGGCTCGCCGCCACCAAGGCCGGCGCCGTCGTGGTCAACACCATGCCGCTGTTGCGCGCCGGCGAGCTTGGCAAGATCGTCGACAAGGCCGAGATCGCGCTCGCGCTCACCGACAGCCGCATGGCCGACGAGCTGGTCGCCTGCGCCAAGACCAGCAAATTCCTGAAGCAGGTGGTCAACTTCGACGGCACCGCCAACCACGACTCGGAGCTCGACCGCATTGCGCTCAGCAAGCCGGTCAAGTTCGACGCGGTCGACACCGGGCGCGACGACGTGGCGCTGCTCGGCTTCACCTCCGGCACCACCGGCGAGCCGAAGGCGACCATGCATTTCCACCGCGATCTGCTCATCATCGCTGACGGCTACGCGCGCGAGGTATTGAACGTTACGCCCGACGACGTGTTCGTCGGCTCGCCGCCGCTCGCCTTCACTTTCGGGCTCGGCGGGTTGGCGATCTTTCCGCTGCGTTTCGGCGCCACGGCGACGCTTCTGGTGAACGCGTCGCCGGCCAACATGATCGAGATCATCGAAACCTATAAGGCGACGATCTGCTTCACCGCGCCGACCGCGTACCGCGCCATGATGGCCGCCATGGACAAGGGCGCCGATCTTTCCTCGCTCAGGCTCGCCGTCTCTGCCGGCGAGACGCTGCCGGCGCCGGTGTTCGAGGAATGGACGCGCAAGACCGGCAAGCCGATCCTCGACGGCATCGGCTCGACCGAGATGCTGCACATCTTCATTACCAACCGTATCGGCGACGCTCACCCCGCCAGCACCGGCCGGCCGGTCACCGGCTACGAAGCCAAGATCGTCGGCGGCGACATGAAGGAGCTGGCGCGCGGCGAGATCGGCCGGCTCGCTGTGCGCGGGCCGACCGGCTGCCGCTATCTCGCCGACAAGCGGCAGAAGGACTATGTGCGCGGCGGCTGGAACTTGACCGGCGACACCTTCATGCAGGATGAGGAGGGGCGTTTCCATTTCGTCGCCCGTGCCGACGACATGATCGTCTCCGGCGGTTACAACATCGCCGGCCCCGAGGTGGAGGCGGCCCTGCTGCAACATGCCGACGTTGCCGAATGTGCCGTGGTTGCCGCCGCCGACGACGAGCGCGGTTCGATTGTTGCCGCCTATGTGGTGTTGAAGGCGGGCGTTGCCGGCGATGCCGATTGCGTCAAGCGGTTGCAGGATTATGTCAAGGCGGTGATCGCGCCGTACAAATATCCGCGTGCGGTGAATTTCATCGAGGCGCTGCCGAAGACGCAGACCGGCAAGGTCCAGCGTTTCCGCTTGCGCCAGCAGTGAGCCGCCATGAGCCGACATGGGCCGTGCCGCCAGGACGAGGCGATGAAGGGAAAGGCATGACCGGCCCGGCCTCAACTCCGATTCCCGTCATCTTCCTGCAAGGCATCGTCGGGGCGGCGCGGCTGTGGGACCCGCAGCTCGCGGACTTTCGCACGGCGGGCTATGAGCCCTTCCCGCTCGATCTGCCGGGCTACGGCGCGCGCCCGCCGGTGGACCATATGACCTTCGACCTGCTGGCCGAGGACGTCGAGCGGGCGGTGGCGGAGCGGCGGCTCGATCGCTCGGTGATCGTCGGCCATTCGTTCGGCGGCATGATCGCGCAGACCTGCCTGCGGCGGCGGCCGGCAGGCTACCGTGCCGCCGTGCTGTCCGGCACCAGTCCGGCCTTCGGCAGTCCGAGCGGCGAGTTCCAGAAGAAGTTCGTCGCCGACCGGCTCGGTCCGCTCGACGCCGGCAAGACCATGGCCGACATTGCGCCGGCGGCGGTCGATCAGCTCATGAGCCGGCAGGCCGATGCGCAAAATCGCGCGCTGCTCGTCGAGGTCATGGGTGCGGTGTCGCCGCGCACCTATCGCGCCGCCATCAAGTGCCTGGTCGGCTTTGACGAGCGCGCCAATCTCGGCCACATCGAGGTTCCGGTGCTGTGTCTGGTCGGCGAATTGGACCGCAACGCGCCGCCCCCGGTGATGGAGAAAATGGCGGGCAAGATCCCGGGCGCGAAATACGTCTGCCTGCCGGGGCTCGGTCACATGCCGAACCTGGAAGCGCCGCAGGTCTACAACGCGGCCATAATCGATTTCCTGCACGAGGCGCTGGCACCGGCCTAAAGTCGCGAGTGGAGTTGATGCAATGAACGTTCATGATCTCGACGCCGAACAGGACGCGCCGATCTTCGCGCCCGATGCCTTTCGGCTGACCGACTTCCAGGCCGAGCTGATCGGCAAGGCGCGCCGCTTCGGCAAGGCCAAGCTCGCGCCGCGCGCCGCCGAGCACGACCGCGAGGCGACCTTCCCAATCGAGAATTTCCGCGACATGCATCCCGAAGGGCTGCTGTCGATCTGCATTCCCAAGGAAGACGGCGGCACCGGCGCCGACTTCCAGACCTATTGTCTCGCCGCCGCCGAGCTCGGGCGCTATTGCGGCGCCACCGCGCTATCCTGGAACATGCATGTCTGCTCGACCCTGTGGTCGGGCGCGCTGTCCGACGATCTCGAGATGGACCCGGAAACCCGCAAAGGTCATCTCGCCCGCCGCCGCCTGCACTACAAGCGCATCCTCGACGACGGCGCCGTTTACGCCCAGCCGTTCTCGGAAGGCGGCGCGGCGGCGGCCGGCGGCGTCGCCTTCGGCACCGAAGCCAAGCCGGTCGACGGCGGCTTCATCGTCAACGGCAAGAAGATCTTCGCCTCGCTGTCCGGCTCGGCCGACTATTACGGCGTGCTCTGCACCGAGCGCGCCGAGGGCGAGGCCGCGAGCCGCCGCAACACGCTTTATCTGGCGGTGCCCGCCAATGCGGAAGGCGTGTCGGTGGTCGGTCCCTGGGACCCACTCGGCATGCGCGGCACCGTTTCGCGCACGCTGCTGTTCAAGGACGTGTTCGTGCCGGAAGACGGCATGTTGATGCCGCATGGCGTCTATTTCCAGGCGGCCTCGCGCTGGCCGCACATGTTCCTCACCCTGTCGCCGACCTATATGGGCTTGGCGCAGGCGGCCTACGATTTCACCGTCGCCTACCTGCGCGGCGAGCTGCCGGGTATGCCGCCAGTCAAGCGCCGCATGTACCCCACCAAGCAGATCGCCGTCGCCGAGATGCGCGTCATGCTGGAGCAGACCAAGGCGCTCTGGTTCCAGGCCATCACCGAAGCGCGCGCCAACCCGTCGAAGGAGCAGGTGCTGCGCGCCTATGCGTCGCAGCACACGGTGATGGAAAACGCCAACGCCATCGCCACCAAGGCGATCCGCACCTGCGGCGGCCAGTCGATGCTGAAAAGCCTGCCGCTCGAGCGCATCTACCGCGACAGCCGCTGCGGCGCGCTGATGCTGCCGTGGACGGCGGAAATTTGCATCGACCGCATCGGCCGCGAGGCGCTCTACGAGCCGGGCGAGACGGATGAGTGAGAATCGGTTTCGTTTTATTGAACCAAACACCGCTCATTCCCGCGCAAGCGGGAATCCAGGGTGGCAATTGCAACGCCTGCGCGTTTGGCTCTGGGTCCCCGCTTTCGCGGGGACGAGCGGTTGATTTGCCATGAACCTCTCCGACCTCATCGACCGCAACGCCGCCTTCACGCCGGGCAAGACCGCGCTGCGCTTCCGGGGCCGCGCACTCTCCTATGCGGACTTCAGTGAGCGCATCGCGCTGGCCGCGCGCGCGCTGAAGTCGCGGCTCGGCGTCGGCCGCGGCGACCGCGTCGCCATCCTCAGCCTCAACCATCCCGACTACCTGGTGCTGCTCTATGCCTGCGCCCGGCTCGGCGCCATGCTGCTGCCGCTGAACTGGCGGCTGGCGGCGCCCGAGCAGGTCTATATCCTCAGCGACGCCTCGGCCAAGGTGCTGGTGGTCGAGCAGGAGTTCGCCGGGCTGGTGCCCTCGCTCAAGGACGCGCTGCCCGATATCCGCCTGATCGGGCTCGGCGCCGCCGACGGCTGCGAGACCACCTTCGACGACCTGCTCGCCGCCGGATCCGGCGACGGTCGCAATCCGCATATCGATGAGTCCTGCCCAATGCTGCTGGTCTACACCTCCGGCACCACCGGCCGCCCCAAGGGTGCCGTGCTGCGCCAGGAGGCGCTGCTGTGGAACGGCGTAATGAGCCACCACATGCATGACATGCGCGCTGAGGATCACATCCTCACCGTGCTGCCGTTCTTCCATGTGGGCGGGCTCAACATCCAGACCACCCCGGCGCTGCACATCGGCGCCACCGTCAGCATCCATCCGCGTTTTGCGCCCGACCTCACCCTTGCCGCGATCGCGCAGGACAGGCCGACCCTCACCGTGCTGGTGCCGGCCACCATCCAGGCCGTGCTCGCGCATCCGGACTGGGTCAAGACCGACGTCTCGTCGTTGCGCGCGCTCACCACCGGCTCGACCCAGGTGCCGGTACCGCTGATCGAGGCGGTGGAGGCGCGCGGGCTCCCGGTGCTGCAGGTCTATGGCTCGACCGAGACCTGTCCCGTCGCGGTCTATACCCGCGTCGGCGGCGATCTTAAGCGCAAGACCTCGACAGGCCTGCCGGGCCTGTGGTGCGAAGCGCGCATCATCGACGAGCAGGGCAGGGAGGTTTCTCCCGGCCAGGCGGGTGAGGTGCTGGTGCGCGGCCCCAACGTGTTTTTCGAATACTGGGGCAACGAGGCGGCGACTAGCGACGTGCTGCGCAACGGCTGGTATCACACCGGCGACATCGGCACCCGCGACGAAGACGGCTATTTCTATATCCACGACCGCAAGAAGAACGTGATCATCTCCGGCGGCGA
>JARRNI010000035.1:0-17119 GCA_037385125.1 Pseudolabrys sp. | reverse complement strand
ATCGAACGTATTGTCCGTCGTCGGCGGATGACGCTCTTTTTCATGTAAGAGCCTCAGCGCAGCATTGTGCGCACGAAGGTTTTCTTGCGCGCGCCTGCGACCGCCCCACACTTTCAGGCATGAGAACCGATCATTCATCGGCGCGCACGAACGAGCTGCCGCCGAAGGCCGTACAGGACGCCGCCGCCGCGCGCGACGCCGTCGCGGAAAGCAATCACCGCATCGCCCACAATCTTTCGCTGGTCGCCGGCTGGGTGCGGCTCTACGCGCGCGAGGTGGCGAACGCCGGCGAGCCGGTGAGCAACGACAAGGTCTGCGCCATCCTGCAAGAGATCGGCGCGCGCGTGGAGGCCATCGCGCATCTGCACGGCCTGCTGGCGAGCCACGACCGCGGCCAGCCGATCGACTTGTCGGGCTACCTGCGCGAGATCGCCGAGACCGTCGTCTCCTCTTTCACCTTCGCCCACAAGGCCGCGCTCTGTTTCAGCGCCAACGAGGCCTGCGTCGTCGCGCCGGAACGCGCCCTGCCCGTCGGCCTCGTCGTCGGCGAGCTGGTGACCAATGCCGTGAAATACGCCCACCCGCCCGGCGTGCGCGGCCAGATCAGGGTCGGCTGCCGCAACAGCGGCGGCACGATCGAGCTGGAGGTGGCGGACGACGGCGTCGGCCTGCCGGACGGCTTCGACCGGATGCAGGACGGCGGACTGGGCCTGCGCCTGGTGCGCTCGCTCGCCCGGCAGCTGCAGGGCGAACTCGCCTTCGACGATATCGGCGTCGGCCTGTCGGTCGCGCTGCGCATGACACCGGCGGCGGCCGGCGCCTGAGCCCGCCCCTCGAAAAAGTTGAGGGCGTCGCAGAGACTGAGATCTCGGCGACGCCCTCATTCATCACTCGGTACCGGGCGCGCCCTGGAACGACTGCTAGGCGCTCATCACTCCATCGCGCGACCCGGCCCGTATGACGCAGCCTTCGACACGTTGAAATGCGAAGACCGGAAGTGGCGGGAAGACTAGAGCCTCTTCTTGCGCTTCTTGGTCTTCTTGGCCGTCTTCTTCGACGCTGCCTTCGCTTTCGTCTTCGTCTTTCTACGTTTCGCCATTGCTGCCCTCCTAGCCATGTAACATGGCGGATGTCGTCTAGTACGGTCGCGAATCGACACGCACTACTTTTCGTTTACTACAGCACAACGAAAAAACCAGTCTCCACTTAACGAAACGTTATGCGGGGCGCGCTCGCGCGGCGTCGCCAAGCGTTCGGCGCGCGCCGTTTGCGGCGTCCGCGATTGCGCAAACGCACGACATTCAGTCGCGCGCGCAACACACGAAATTGCATAAAGCGCCGATGAAATAAGCATTTTTTGCAATCGCCGCATTGGTATGCGCGTGCGGCAAACGAATTGAAACGCGGCGACGCGCGCGCGCTTCCAATACCGCCGCGCGCTTTTCGCACCGGTGTGCACAGCGGAAAAAATTTTGCACAGAACGCCCTCCGCGTGGGGCTCGGAGGGCCGGAATCGATCAAAAAATGCCGAATCAGCGCCCGGTGATTCGCTGGCGAGGCGCGCCGCCGGGGACGATTTTTAGTTCGCGCACGTCATTGGGCGACGCCGGATCAGCGTGCGCGATCACCGTCACGCGCACAAGCGCACGCGGCGACGCGCGCAGATAAAGCCGCGCGCCGCTTCAGAGTCCGAGCTTGCTTTTCAGAAGTTGGTTGACCGCCTGCGGGCTCGCCTTGCCGCCGGACGCCTTCATCACTTGGCCGACGAACCAGCCGATCGCCTTCGGATTGCTCTTGGCGTCGGCGACCTTGTCCGGGTTCTTCGCCACCACCTCATCCACCAGCTTTTCGATGGCACCGAGGTCGGTCACCTGGGTCATGCCGCGCGCCTTGACGACCTCCTTCGGGTCGCCCCCCTCGCTCCACAGGATCTCGAACAAGTCCTTGGCAATCTTGCCGGAAATTGTGCCGTCGGCGATCATCTCGAGCATGCCGCCGAGCTGCGCGGCGGTGACCGGCGAATCCGCGATCTCTTTGCCGACCTTGTTAAGCCGGCCGAACAGTTCGTTGATCACCCAGTTTGCCGCCTGCTTGGGGTCGCGTCCCGCCGCTACCGCCTCGAAGTAGTCGGCGGTCTCGCGCTCGTCCACCAGCACGCCGGCGTCGTAAGG
The DNA here is from genome assembly GCA_037385125.1 of Pseudolabrys sp. Taxonomy (GTDB): domain Bacteria; phylum Pseudomonadota; class Alphaproteobacteria; order Rhizobiales; family Xanthobacteraceae; genus Pseudolabrys. The sequence continues at coordinate 14,948 of JARRNI010000035.1, read as the reverse complement.
CGACAGGCCGAAGTCGCGCATGAAGCGCGCCTTCTTCTCGTCCGGCAGCTCTGGCAGTTCCGCTTTGAGCGCGTCGACCTCCTCCTGAGCCAATTCGAGCGGCAGCAAGTCGGGATCGGGGAAATAGCGGTAGTCGTGCGCCTCCTCCTTGGTGCGCATCGGGCGCGTCTCGCCCTCGCCCGGGTCGAACAGCCGCGTTTCCTGCTCGATCGAGCCGCCGTCCTCCAGGATGTCGACCTGCCGGCGCGCCTCGTAGTCGATGGCCTGGCCGATGAAGCGGATCGAGTTGACGTTCTTGATCTCGCAGCGGGTGCCGAAGGGCTCGCCCGGCCGGCGCACCGAGACGTTGACGTCGGCACGCAAGTTTCCCTTCTCCATGTCGCCGTCGCAGGTGCCGAGGTAGCGCAGGATGGAGCGCATCTTGGCGAGGAATGCCATGGCGTCGCCGGCCGAGCGCAGGTCGGGCTTCGACACGATCTCCATGAGCGCCACACCGGCCCGGTTGAGGTCGACATAGGACATGGTCGGGTGGCGCTCGTGCAAGCTCTTGCCGGCGTCCTGCTCCAAGTGCAGGCGCTCGATGCCGACCGTGACCGTCTCGCCGTCCTCCAGGTCGACGATCACCTCGCCCTCGCCCACCACCGGCTGCTTGTACTGGCTGATCTGATAGCCCTGCGGCAGGTCGGGATAGAAATAATTCTTGCGGTCGAACACCGACTTCAGATTGATCTGGGCCCTCAGCCCGAGCCCGGTGCGCACCGCCTGGCGCACGCATTCGGCATTGATCACCGGCAGCATGCCGGGCATGGCGGCGTCGACCAGGGAGACGTGGCTGTTGGGGGCGCCGCCGAATTCGGTCGAAGCGCCGGAGAACAACTTCGCCTTGGAGGTGACCTGGGCGTGCACCTCCATGCCGATGACCACTTCCCAGTCGCCGGTTGCGCCCTTGATCAGCCTATCGGGTTTGTTCTGCGCGTCCATGGGCTAGAGCTAGCGGCTCGCGAGCCGCCAGGCAAGGCGGCCTCAGAGCGCAACCTCGCGGCCGAGCGCCTGCTCGACCACGTCGAAGGTATTGGAGAATTCGCGGAACTCGATCAGCCGGCCCTCGGCGATGCGGAGGAAATCGGCTACCCGGAAACGGAGCATGCGCCCGGTCGCATTTTGCCTGAAGCTCACATCCGCCATCACGGCGGCGCGGTCGCCCTCCACCAGCACGATTTCGCGCCGGTAGCCTTCGAGTGCAAAGGCCTCGGCGATCGCGGCGAGCGCCGCCATCACCTCGGTGCGGCCGTGGCGCTCGCCCGCGAAGGGAAACACCGACACCGGCCCATAGATCATCCAATCGACGTCGTCGTGAATGAGCGCGGCGACGTCCTCGACATCGCCGCGCGCGTAAGCGTCGTAGAGCGACTGCACGATCGCACGGGTGTCGCCATGGGCCACGGCCGCCTCCTTTGGCTACCGTGAATTATGACGGTACGCGAAGGCGCGGCCAAGAACACAGGCCGAATTTTTCCGGGATTCATGCGGTAGAAATATTCGCGCGGGCGCATTGAGGAAGTTGTGCCGCGCAGTCGCTCGGATGGCGGCGCCCGTCACGCAGCTTGCGTCAGTAGCGCCTCGGCCAGCATTTTCCATTCGGCGTCGAGATCGCCACGCGCAGCCGGCTTACCGGCCTGCCGGTACCAATAACCGGCATTGCCGAGATCACCTTCGACGCGGTGCAGAAAGGCATGCACCCAGGCCGCGTCCGCGCCCGGCTCGTCCTGCACGATCACGTGCGCTTTATCCCAGTCGCCTTTCTTCGCCCACCAGAGGGCGGCGAGCGGCGGCGTCAGTTCGCGCGGCGGCGCGGCATTGCTGAATGAAGCATTGAAGGCGGCAGGCGTCACCACCACCGCTCCGGCGTGAATTTCCCCGCCGCCTGCTCCAGCACGTGGCCGAGCGAGAGCACGGTTTCCTCGTCGAACGGCCGACCTATCACCTGCAATCCGAGCGGCAGCCCCTGCGCATCGAGCCCGGCCGGAACGGCAACGCCCGGCAGACCGGCCATGTTCACCGTCACCGTGAACACGTCGTTCAGGTACATGGCGATCGGATCGTCGCCCTTCTCGCCGATGCCGAAGGCCGCGGTCGGCGTCGCCGGCGTCAGCATGGCGTCCATGCCGCTCTCGAAGGCCTGCTCGAAGTCACGCTTGATCAGGGTGCGCACCTTCTGCGCGCGCAGGTAATAGGCGTCGTAGTAGCCGGCGGAGAGCACATATGTGCCGATCATCACGCGCCGGCGCACCTCCGGGCCGAAGCCCTCGCCGCGCGTGCCTTCGTACATGGCGCGGATGTCCTTGCCTTCCACCCGCAGGCCATAGCGCACGCCGTCATAGCGGGCGAGGTTGGAGGAGGCCTCCGCCGGGCAGACGATGTAATAGGCCGGCAGCGCATATTTTGTGTGCGGCAGCGAGATGTCGACCAGCTCGGCGCCGGCGCTTTGCAGCCACTCCCTGCCCTTCTGCCACAGCTCCTCGATCTCCGCCGGCATGCCCTCGACGCGGTATTCCTTCGGCACGCCGATGCGCAGGCCCTTCACCGACCGGCCCACCGCGGCCTCGTAGTCCGGCACCGGCATATCGACGCAAGTCGTGTCCTTGGCGTCAGGCCCGGCCATGGAGCGCAGCAGGATGGCGGCGTCGCGCACCGTGCGCGCGAACGGGCCGGCCTGATCGAGCGAGGACGCGAATGCCACGATGCCCCAGCGCGAGCAGCGGCCATAGGTCGGCTTCATGCCGACGGTGCCGGTGAAGGCCGCCGGCTGCCGGATCGAGCCGCCGGTGTCGGTGCCGATGGCGGCCAGGCAGAGATTGGCCGCCACCGCCGCCGCCGAGCCGCCGGAGGAGCCGCCGGTGACCAGCGGCGTGTTGGAGCCGCGGCGCCGCCATGGTGAGATCACAGGATTGAAGTACGAGGTCTCGTTCGACGAGCCCATAGCGAATTCGTCGCAATTGGTCTTGCCGAGCAGCACCGCGCCGTCGCGCCACAGATTGGCGGTGACGGTCGACTCGTAGCCGGGCACGAAAGTGTCGAGGATGTGCGAGCAGGCGGTAGTGCGCACATCGGCCGTGCAGAACATGTCCTTTACGCCGATCGGAATGCCATCGAGCGGCTTGGCTTCGCCTTTCGCGATACGCGCGTCGGAGGCCTTCGCCATCGCGGCGGCGCGCTCGGCGGTCTCCAGCACATAGGCGTTGAGCGCGCGCGCCTGTTCGATGGCGGCGAGATGCGCCTCGGCCATTTCGGCGGCGGAAAAGGTCTTCTTGGCCAAGCCGTCGCGCGCCTCGGCCAGGGTCAGCGCGGTCAGCTCGCTCACGGCAAACTTGCTCACGACTTGGGTTCACCCTCGGCAGGCGGCGGGGCGTTCTCGGGCGGCGCGTCGCAGGCGAAACGCGCGGCTTTCGCCCGCTCCCGCTGCTCGCGCAGGATGTGCTCGCGCGCCTCCGGCGGCAGCGCGTCAATCATGCTCCAGAAGCCGAGCTCACAAGCGATGCACATTTGCTACACCGTCATGGCCGGGCTTGTCCCGGCCATCCACGTGTTGCTGCACGAGATCCCCGGGTCTCGCTGCGCTCGCCCGGGGATGGCGGAATGATGCGTTATACGCATCATTCCACCACTTTCGGCACCAGAAAGAAATTATCCTCGGTCGCCGGCGCGTTCCTGACGATCTCCTCGGGGATGTCGCCGTCGGTCACTGCGTCGGCGCGCATCTTCATCTTCATCGGCGTCACCGAGGTCATCGGCTCCACCCCTTCCACATCCACCTCGCCGAGCCGCTCGACCCAGTTAAGGATCGCGTTGAGCTCGCCTTTCAGATGCTCCATCTCCTCCTCGGCCACGGCGATGCGGGCCAGATTGGCGATGCGGCGGACGATCTCGGTGTCGACGGACATTCAGGAACCTCGCTGGGGCCGCCTATAGCAGAGCCGGCTTTTCACCGGCAACCGCCGCCTTACGGGCGCTGGTGCTCCAGCACGGTCCAGCCCTGCCGCTTCAGCTCCCGCTTGGCCAGATGCGTCGCCATGCCGGTGATGCGCATCACCCCGCGCGCCTTGGACGCGATGCGCCGGCGCTGGGCGGTCACGCCCTTGAAGCCGGCGGCGGTCTCCGGCGTCCACGACAGGGCGTCGACCGGCAGGATCGCCATGACGCGGTTGTCGCGCGTGATGACGTAAGGATAGTTCGACAGCGCGACGAAGCGCACATAATTGCGGTGCTTGTGGTAGTCGTCGGCCATCAGTTCGGCCTGCCGGCGCATCACATAGGCGAGCGCTCGGCTGTTGGCGTTTGCCGCCCAGCTGAAGAACACGCGCCTGTCGCGCACGCCCCGCATGCTGTCGATCGCCGCCACCGTGATGGCCTGGTCGATCGGCGTGAAATTGCGGTTGCGCAGGAAACGCTCGCTGGTGCGCTTGTCTACCCCTAACTTGGCGAGCAGGCCGCGGTTGATGTCGAGAATCTGGGCGGCTGTGTATTTTCGCGCCAGGTCCTCGATGCCGATGTCATTGAGTTGATTAGCGGTCGACAGGTTGGATACTACAAGCGCGGCGACCCCGCCGGGGATCGCAAACATTGCACCCGCCACCACTAGACCACCCATTGCTGCGGCCTGCGACAGTTGATTGAGCTTGGCTGCGAGGGGCGGGAAATCTGTGTAAGGATCGACGCCGTATGCAGCGGCGAGATGGCGGCGCTCGTCCGTGACGCCAAGGATGTCGGACATTGCGTCGTCTCGGGTCTTGCCGGCATTGGCCATGCCCGAGCCAAGCCGCCCGAAAAACGCACCAACGCCGGCGAAAGTGTTTTGGACTGTACCGACAGGATTGCTGATGAGCTTGCCGGCGAACATCAGCGGACTCAGGCCCGCCTTCGCCAGCGCTTGGCCGAAGGATTTGGAGTTGCTTACCTTCTCTAGTCTGGCCAGCGCATAGAGCTCGTTCTGGCGCATGCGCATCATCTGGTCGCCGTCCACCCGGAACTTGCCGTAGGGGGTGGTCACCCGGTAGATGCGCAGCAGGCCGTCGCTGTGCACCGGATTGACGATGGTATAATTTGTGCCGACTCGCCGGATTCCGCGGATCTGCGCCGCGTTGAACGAAGGCGGCCGCTCGTAGCGCTCGGCCGCAGCGACCGCCGCCGGCAGCAGCGCAAGCAGAACGGCCGGCGCCAAAACGCTCGCTAAGGCGCGCGGCGCGGAACCCAGCGGAGAGGACATCCTTACCCCCGATTGCGGTAATAGGTTGCTTGAATACGCACTGTGCCCTTTCCGGCCCTTGCGCCGCAAGCCTCGCAAAAACGCTCTTTGTGCGCTGTCCTAAGTGGGAACCCCGGACGCCGGATCGACCGTCATTACCGCATTACCCGCCGTCGCGGGCAATGACAGCTTGCAAAAGAGGCATGTAAGAATGAGTCGCAGCCACCGCCGCTATCCCGGTTCCCCTAGGCGCCTGGCCGCCGCCCCGCCGCAAGCCAGGGTGGCCTGAGCATGGCCGTCATCCTGACGCTGACCGATGCGGCGCGACGCTGGCCCGCGCGCGGGACGCTGATCGGGCTCGACCTCGGCACCAAGACCATCGGCGTAGCGACGTCCGACCCCGACCGCCGGCTCGCCACCGGCGTGACCACGCTTCACCGCAAGACCTTCAGCGCCGACGCCGAAAAGCTGCTGGCGCTGGCTGCCGAGCGCAGCGCGGTCGGCATCGTGCTCGGCCTGCCGGTCAACATGGACGGCACGGAAGGCCCGCGCGCGCAATCGACCCGCGCCTTCGCCCGCAATCTCGGCAAGCTCACCGACCTGCCGATCGCCCTGTGGGATGAGCGGCTGTCCACCGCCGCGGTCGAGCGCCAGCTCATCGACGCCGACGTCAGCCGCAGGAAGCGGGCCGCCGTCATCGACCAGCACGCCGCCGCCTATATCCTGCAAGGCGCGCTCGACCGACTGGCGACGCTCGGCCGCTGATCGAAGGTAGCCTTCCTTAACCCTGAGCCCTGTGGACCGGGCCGGAACCGGCACTTGCCGGGCGTGAGGCTTGCGCCTATAGAGATGCCTTTAATGAACATCGCGCCGAAATCATCCTTCGTCCTCAGCGTTCGGCACCTGCTGGGGATCGAGGGGCTTTCGCGCGATGACATTTCCGGCCTCATCGATCTCGCCGAGGAATTCGTCGAACTCAACCGCCAGGTCGAGAAGAAGCGCACCTCCCTGCGCGGCCGCACCCAGATCAACCTGTTCTTCGAAGTCTCCACCCGCACCCAGGCAAGCTTCGAGCTGGCGGGCAAGCGGCTCGGCGCCGACGTGATGAACATGTCGGCCTCCTCGTCCTCCATGCGCAAGGGCGAGACGCTGATCGACACCGCCATCACGCTCAACGCCATGCATCCCGACATCATCGTGGTGCGCCATCACGCCTCCGGCGCCGTCGAGCTCTTGGCGCGCAAGGTCGACTGCGCGGTGATCAATGCCGGCGACGGCGCGCACGAGCACCCGACGCAGGCGCTGCTCGACGCCGCCACCATCCGTCGCAACAAGGGCCGCATCGAAGGGCTGACCGTCGCCATCTGCGGCGACATTCTCCATTCGCGCGTCGCCCGCTCCAACATCATGCTGCTCAACATCATGGGCGCGCGCGTGCGCGTGGTGGCGCCGTCGACGCTTCTGCTCGCCGGCATCGAGCGCTTCGGCGTCGAGGTGACGCGCGACATGCGCGAGGGGCTCGACGGCGCCGACATCGTCATGATGCTGCGGCTGCAGCGCGAGCGCATGAACGGCTCCTACGTGCCCTCGGTGTCGGAGTATTTCCAATACTGGGGCCTCGACGAGAAGAAGCTTTCCTACGCCAAGCCCGACGCGCTGGTAATGCACCCGGGACCGATGAACCGCGGCGTCGAGATCGACAGTATCGTCGCCGACGGCGTCCATTCGCTGATCCGCGAGCAGGTCGAGATGGGCGTCGCTATGCGCATGGCGGTGCTGGAAGCCTTGTCGCGGAAATTGCGGAATGCGTAGCGGCTCACCCCCTCCCCACCCCTCCCCCGCAAGCGGGGGAGGGAGCAGGCCGTGCCATGCTCTCTGACCGCCGCCCGATCCTGCTCGCCAATGCCCGCATCGTCGATCCGTCGCGCGAGCTCGACATGCAGGGCGATCTCTTGATGGCCGACGGCGTGATCCGCGAGGCCAAGCGCGGCATCGGCGCCGGCGGCGTGCCGGAAGGCACCGAGGTGATCGACTGCCGCGGCAAGCTGGTGGCGCCGGGCCTGATCGACATGCGCGCCTTCGTCGGCGAGCCCGGCGAGGCAGCACGCGAGACGCTCGCCTCGGCGAGTCAGGCGGCCGCCGCCGGCGGCGTCACCACAATCGTCTGCCAGCCCGACACCACGCCGGCCATCGACGATCCCGCGACCGTCGACTTCGTGCTGCGGCGCGCCCGCGACACGGCCATCGTGCACGTGCATCCCATGGCGGCCATCACTAAGCGCCTGGAAGGGCGCGAGATGACCGAGATCGGCCTCTTGAAGGCCGACGGCGCGGTTGCCTTCTCCGACGGCGACAGAAGCGTCACCAACGCGCAGGTCATGCGGCGCGCGCTCACCTATGCCGGCGATTTCGACGCGCTCATCGTGCACCACACCGAGGACCCCAACCTAGTCGGCGACGGCGTGATGAACGAGGGCGAGTTCGCCGCCCGTCTCGGCCTGCTCGGCATTCCGAAGACGGCGGAGACCATCATGCTGGAGCGCGACATCCGCCTGGTCGCGCTGGCGGGCGGGCGCTATCACGCGGCCAGCGTCACCTGCGCAGAATCGATCGAGGTGCTGCGCCGCGCCAAGGATGCCGGCCTCACCGTCACTGCCTCGGCCTCCATCAACCACATCACCCTCAACGAGAACGACATCGGCCCTTACCGCACCTTCCTCAAAGTCGCGCCGCCGCTGCGTGGCGAGGACGACCGCAAGCTGCTGGTCGATGCGCTCGGCCAGGGCCTGATCGACGTGGTGATGTCCGACCACAATCCGCAGGACGTGGAGACCAAGCGCCTGCCGTTTGCGGAAGCGGCGCCCGGCGCCATCGGCCTGGAGACCATGCTGAGCGCGGGCTTAAGGCTGATGCACAGCGGCGAGATCGGCCTGATGACGCTGTTGCGCGCCATGTCGGCGCGGCCGGCCGAATTGCTCGGGCTTGCCGGCGGGACTTTGCGCAGCGGCGCGCCGGCCGACGTGATCGTGTTCGATCTTGACATGCCCTGGGTGCTCGATCCGGCCGAACTGAAGTCGAAGTGCAAGAACACGCCGTTCGATGAGGCGCGCCTGACCGGCCGCGTGGTGCGCACCATCGTCGCCGGCCGCACGGTTTATGAGTACGTCTAAGGGCGCCTGCGTGTTCCGCAAACTCATCTCACCTCCCCCTGGAGGGGGAAGATCGACCGCCGTCGCGCAGTGACGGCCGTCGGGGGGGCGTGAATCGCGAAGCGAGCCGACCAAGCAGTATTCATCAGCTATGCTATCATTCCTACTCCGGCACGCATCTTCGATGCTCGCCGACCCTCCCCGCCAGGGGAGGGTAAGGGCCTGAGTGCGCCGGCCTGCTTCAGTTTCAAAGGATTACGCCGTAGGTTGCCGCCCATGACCCTCGCCCTCGCCTTCTGCCTCGGCTATCTGCTCGGCTCCGTCCCTTTCGGGCTGATCCTGACCCGGCTGGCCGGCGGGCCCGACGTGCGCAGCATCGGCTCGGGCAATATCGGCGCCACCAATGTGCTACGCACCGGCAACAAGGGGCTGGCGGCGCTGACGCTCGCCTGCGACATGTTCAAGGGCACCGCGGCGGTTCTGATCGCTGGCTATGTCGCCGGCCGCGACGCGGCACTCGCCGCCGCCCTCGGCGCCTTCCTCGGCCACCTCTTTCCGGTCTGGCTCAAGTTCAACGGCGGCAAGGGCGTCGCCGTCTATATCGGTGTGCTGCTCGGGCTCTACTGGCCCGGCGCGCTCGTCTTCTGCGCCATCTGGCTCGCCGTCGCGTTCCTGACCCGCTATTCCTCGCTCGCCGCGCTCATCGCCAGCGCGCTGACGCCACCGATCCTGTGGGCCCTGCACCTGCCGCGCACTGCCGCGCTGCTCGCCGTGCTGAGCTCGCTGCTCTGGTTCATGCACCGCGCCAATATCCGCCGCCTGCTGGCCGGCGAAGAAAGTAAGATCGGCCGCTCGTCCGCCGCTTAGCCCGCCAGCGCGGCTTGCGCCGGCGTCTGCACCGGCGCGCCGTGCGTCTTCGGGATTTTGTCGGCGAAAATCTCGACCAGGTGATCGGGCTCGTTCCGCCCGTTGGGCGCCAGCAAGGCCTCGTCCATATAGCTCGCCGCCGCGGGGTCGGCCGCCACCCGCGCCATGATGCGGCGGTAGCGGCGGACCAGCATAAGCCACTGCGCGACTACGGTGAGCCAATCCACCACCCGCCACGGATAGAAAATGAGCGGGTTGACGATTTGCATGCCGTAGCGCCGCTGGGTGCGCAGTTTGCGGCGCAGGAAGCCGAACTGTAGCGGGTGCACGCCCTCAATGCGCGCAGCGCCCGAGAAGATAGTGATCGCATCGAGAATCTTGTTCTTGTTGATGCCGGATGCGATCGCCCGCCGCATGATCGTTTCCACATGCGCGTCGCTATAGTAGCGCTTCCAGGCGTCGGCATAGACCTGCTGCCATTCCTCCTTCGACATGCGCGCATGCGCGGTGCAGGCGTGCTCAAGGTCGTATTTGTTCATGTCGGGCTCCATGGGGACACCCTTCATGGCCAGTTTCTTGTGGTCCTCCGAGCCCGGCAGCGGCGTCAGATAGAAGAACTCCAACAGGTCGATGGGCAGCTCCTTCTTGATGATCTCGATGTCGCGCGCGATCGATTCGGGCGTGTCGGTCGGGAAGCCGAGAATATAGCCGGCATAGGTCATCACCTTTTGCGCTCGCCAGGCCAGCAGCATCTCGCGGTATTCCCAGATCTTGTTCTGCCGCTTCTTGGTGCCCATCAGGGACTCGGGGTTGATGTTCTCCAGCCCGATGAACACCGCGTTGCACCCCGCCCGCGCCGCCTTCTCGATGAAGCCGGGGATGCGGTGGCAGAGCGTGTCGACCTGCAGCAGAATCTTGATGTTGAACTTCTCGCGCTCGCGCAGCTCGATCAGCCGGTCGAGGATCGGCTCCCAGTTGCGGTTGCGCGCGAAATTGTCGTCGGTGACGAAGAAGCGCGTGATGCCCTGCGCCGCGTTCGAGCGCACGATCGCTTCCACGTCGTCCGGCGTGCGGTAGCGCGACTTGCGCCCCTGCACGTTGATGATGGTGCAGAAGCTGCATTGAAACGGACAGCCGCGCCCGGCGTCGAAGCTCGAATAATGCCCCGCCACGCGCGTGACCACCTCGCGCGGCAGGATCGGCACCACGGCGGAAGCCATCTCCGGCAGGTCGCTCATGAAATTGTAGATCGGCGGCGCCGTCCCCTGCGCCACGTCGCGCAGCACCGTGTCCATGCGCCCCTCCGCCTCGCCGGCGAACAGGGTGATGCCGAGATCGAGCGCCTCCTGCAGGTCGTCCGGCAGCTTCGGCAGCATGGCGAGGCAGCCGCTGACATGGAAGCCGCCCATCACCACCGGCAGGCAGAGCGCGCGGAACTGGCGGCAGAGATCGAGCGCGCGCGGATACTGGTTCGACTGCACGCCGATCAGCCCGACCATGCCGCCGCCCGACGCACGGATGCGCTTAGCGACCGCCTTGGCGTCGATTACCGTGTTACACTCGTCGCAGGCCTCAATCTCAATGTCGACGTCGGGCCCTAGCACGCGGTTCTGGGCGCATTCCTCGACCAGGCCGTAGACGCTGGCCAGGCTGTTTGAGGGCAGCGTCGAGCGCCTCCATTGGATGACGTATCCGTCGCGATCGTAATGGGATGGCTTGATCAGGACGACCCTGAATGCACGTCTGGCCATTGCCCCCAGGTCCCCTTCACTCGAGCATCGGCAAGGATGAGCGTCGCGACGCCGGCAAGTGTGCTGGTTTCGACACTGCATTGCAACGATTACATTTCCCTCTCGCACGGCGCGACGCACGGTCGTAGGGTGATACCACCTGCGGATTGTCGGGGGACGCGCGTTGGGCGACAGGGTGCGACTGAGCGAGAAGCAGCGGCTCGATTGGCTGCGCCTGATCCGAAGCGACAATGTCGGGACCGGCACGCATCTTTACGGCGGAGCTGGCGGCTGCCGAATTGAAGGCGGCGAAGGCGCGCTGCGTCCAATTCGTCGCCCTGGGCGAGCCCGATTATGCGCCGGGCCTGCCAATGATCGACGATCCGCCGCCGCTCATCGCCGTGCGCGGGCAACGTAGCTGGCTACCGCGGCGCGCGAGCCGGCTTCGTTCAATGCTGTATAGTTACTCATGAATATTCCCACCGCAGGGGGCTCGCTCGGCTTTATTGATCTGGGCGCCCTCGCAACCCCCGGCTTTAAAGTACACGCTCTACAGCGAATAGGAATATTTCAATTGTATATTTATAATAATACATTTTTTGGTTGAAATGACGCGCCAGCAGCGGGACACGCGCGGTTCGCCAGGGGGTCTTGCTGATGCCCTATTTGACTGCTCTGACCGGCGCTCGCGGCCGGCCCTGATTTGACAGCGCCAGCCGCCTTGCCCATGTTCCGGGCGACGAAGGGCGGCCGATTCCGTTCATAGACGGCCGAATTGGCCGCTAACCCATTGGAATTTCATGAATATCGTCGTGGTGGAATCGCCGGCCAAGGCGAAGACGATCAATAAGTATCTCGGCCCCGGTTACGAGGTTCTCGCCTCTTATGGCCATATCCGCGACCTACCCCCCAAGGACGAAGAAGGCGCTCAAGGACCTGCCGGTCGAGCGCGTGGTGTTCAACGCCATCACCAAGCAGTCGGTGACCGAGGCGATGAAACATCCGCGCAAGATCGACGCCTCGCTGGTCGACGCCTATCTGGCCCGCCGCGCCCTCGATTACCTGGTCGGCTTCACCCTCTCCCCCGTGCTCTGGCGCAAGCTGCCGGGCGCCCGCTCGGCCGGCCGGGTGCAGTCGGTGGCGCTCAGGCTGGTGTGCGACCGCGAGTTGGAGATCGAGAAATTCGTTTCCAAGGAATACTGGTCGATCGCGGCGACGCTGGCGACCCCGCGCCAGGAGACCTTCGAGGCGCGGCTGACCGGCGCCGATGGCCAGAAGATCCAGCGGCTCGACATCGGCTCGGGCGCCGAGGCGGAAGCCTTCACCCGCGACCTGGAGAACGCGACCTTCCGCGTCGCCAATGTCGAGGCCAAGCCCGCCAAGCGCAATCCGCCGCCGCCGTTCACCACCTCCACCATGCAGCAGGAGGCCTCGCGCAAGCTCGGCTTCTCGCCGGCGCACACCATGCGGCTCGCCCAGCGCCTCTACGAAGGCATCGACATCGACGGCGAGACCGTCGGCCTCATCACCTATATGCGTACCGACGGCATCGACGTGACGCCCGAAGCGGTCGCGGCCATCCGCGGCATGATCGGAAAGCAGTACGGCAACGATTACGTGCCGCAGGCACCACGCACCTACCAGCAGAAATCGAAGACCGCGCAGGAAGCGCACGAGGCGGTGCGCCCGACCGATCCCAACCGCTCGCCGACCGACGTCGCCAGGTCGGTCGAACGCGACCAGGCCCGCCTCTACGAGCTGATCTGGAACCGCGCGGTGGCGAGCCAGATGCAGTCGGCCGAATTGGAGCGCACCACCGTCGACATCGAGGCCAAGGCGGTCGGGCGCATCCTCGAGCTGCGCGCCACCGGCCAGGTGATCAAGTTCGACGGCTTCCTCACCCTCTACCAGGAGGGCATGGACGATCCGAACGAGGACGACGAAAGCAAGCGCCTGCCCGCCATGAGCGCCGGCGAGCTGCTGCAGAAGCAGGCGATCAATTCCGCCCAGCACTTCACCGAGCCGCCGCCGCGCTATTCGGAAGCCTCGCTGGTCAAGCGCATGGAGGAGCTCGGCATCGGCCGCCCCTCCACCTATGCCGCCATCCTGCAGGTGCTGCAGACCCGCGGCTATGTGCACATCGAGAAGAAGCGGCTGATGCCGGAGGACAAGGGCCGCGTCGTGGTCGGCTTCCTGGAAAGTTTCTTCCAGCGCTATGTCGAATACGATTTCACCGCCAATCTGGAAGAGCAGCTGGACAAGATCGCCAACGCCGAGATCGACTGGAAGCAGGTCTTGGCGGACTTCTGGGCCGACTTTATCGGCGCGGTCGATGAGATCAAGGACCTGCGCGTCACCCACGTACTCGACACGCTCAACGATCTGTTGGCGCCGCACATCTTCCCCGCACGCGCCGACGGCGGCGACCCGCGCCAATGCCCGCAATGCGGCACCGGCCAGCTCTCGCTCAAGCTCGGAAGGTTCGGCGCCTTCATCGGCTGCTCGAACTACCCCGAATGCACCTATACCCGGCAGATGACGCCCGGCGCCGACGGCGGCGTCAACGGCACCAAGGTGCTGGGCGAGGACCCCGAAACCGGCCTCGAAGTCTCGCTGCGCTCCGGCCGCTTCGGCCCCTATTTGCAGCTCGGCGAGCAGTCGAAGGAAAAGGGCGCCGAGAAGCCCAAGCGCGCCGGCATCCCCAAGGGCCTCGCACCCGACGATATCGATTTGGAAAAGGCGCTCGGCCTGTTGTCGCTGCCGCGCGAGGTCGGCATCCACCCGGAAGACAACGAGCCGATCATCGCCGGCGTCGGCCGCTTCGGTCCCTACGTCAAGCACGGCAAGACCTACGCCAACTTGGAAGAAGGCGACGACGTGCTCAATGTCGGCCTCAACCGCGCGGTCACGCTGATCGCCGAGAAGAAGGCCAATCCGGGCAAGGGCCGCCGCTTCGGCGCCGATCCCGGCAAGGTGCTGGGCGAGCATCCCGACAAGGGCGGGCCGATCGTGGTCAAGAAGGGCCGCTACGGTCCTTACGTTTCGCATGACAGCGTCAACGCCACGCTGACCGGCAATCTCACGCCGGAAACCGTGACGCTCGAGCAGGCGGTCGGCCTGCTCGACGAGCGCATCGCCAGAGGCGGCGACAGAAAGAGCGGCGCCAAGAAGAAAGCCGCCGGCACCAAGAAGGCCGCCGGAACGAAGAAAGCGTCCAAGAAAAGCGAGGCGCAGGCTGAGGCCAAAGAAGCAGAGCCGGAAGGCGAGGCGGGCGCAGCGCCCAAGGCGGCATCGAAACCGGCTGCGAAGCCGCGCCGCGCCGCCGGCCGCAAGACCGCCTCCGGCAAGGCGGAGGCCAAGCCCGCCGCGCCCAAGAAAGCCGCCGCCGCCAAGTCCACGCCTGCGCGCAAGACCAAGGTGGCAGAGTAGTCCTCGCAGCGCGCGCTGTGCGTCACAGCCTTTCCCGGGCCGTCGTCCTTCGAGGCTCGCTTTGCTCGCGCCTCAGGATGACGGCGATAACTGGTGCGCTGGCGAAGCGCCTGCCCGGCCCCTACATTCATTTCAATCGCGCCCCTGGCGCAGGATTTTAGATTTTGACCCGAACCGCTAAAAAAGCCCCTTCCCTTCCCTCCAAGGCTGAACTCCTCGCCTTCATCCGCGAGCGGCCCGGCAAAGTCGGCACCCGCGAGATCGCCCGCGCCTTCGATCTGAAGAACGACTTGCGCGCCGACCTGAAGCGCATGCTGCGCACGCTCGCCGACGAAGGCGCGATCGAAAAGCGCCGCAAGAAGCTGCGTCACCCCGGCTCGCTGCCTTCCACCGTGCTGGCCGATATCACCGCCCGCGACAGCGACGGCGATCTCGTCGCCACGCCCGACGAATGGGACGAGGAGGCACATGGCGCCGCGCCGAAGATCCGCATCGTCACGCCGCACAAAGCGCGCGGCCCCGCGCCCGGCC
>JARRNI010000034.1:0-19167 GCA_037385125.1 Pseudolabrys sp. | reverse complement strand
GGATCAAAGCGCGCAGCTCCGCGCTAATTGGCGGCCGCCCTCCCCGTCTTAGCGATTTCCAGCGCCAGTAGCGACGAAAGCCGGCCCGATGCCAGCGCACAACTGTCTCCGGCCGGATGATCACCATCGCCTTGAGGATCGATGGACACCATCGATACAGCAGGATGAAGAACAGCCGATCACGGTTGGTGAACTCAATCCGGCTGCGCACCTTCCGTTGCAGAACGACCACCTGGTGCCGAAGCGCGGCGTTCTCCAACTCAAGCCGGGTCTTCGACTTGAACGGGGCGGTCAAGACCGACCAGATGAAGCAGACCAACGTGATCATGGTGTGCCAAGGTTAGGCGTTTCCCTCCCCTAATCAATGCGGACGAGGTTTTCGGCACACACAGGGGGCTTTGTCCCACAAACGAACCTCCCGGCCCGCCGGGGCACAAGGTCCCCCAAATCACTAACTCCGCGACCGCCGGCCCAGCCGCTGGTTTTTGGAACCTGAACAGAATGAAGCGGCGGTCGCGGTGTTAGTGATTTGGGGGATGCGAGGTCCGAAGATGAAACCACTTTTGACTGTTGCGCTTGTTGCCGTTGCCGCCGTGACGCTCGCCCCGCGGCCGGCGGATGCCGCCGAGCGGCCCTGGTGCTTGTTCACCAAGGGTGAAGAGCATTGCAGCTATAATAGTCTCGATGCCTGCTTGCGCGATCGGATGGGTGGAAGCGATTTTTGCAATCCCAATGCGCGCTACAAGGGCGAGACGCCGCGCGCCAAACCTCCACCGCGACGCCCCCGCTAATCAGGTTAGTTTTGATGATTGGCACCAGTGCACCGTGGCAAATGCCTGCAAAACGGCACCAGGGCACCTGCGGGGAAATTTTTCTGCGCCTTTATGTACGGGGGAGCATAGCGGTTGATTGGATCACCTTCGAAATTCCGACTTGGCCAATATCTTCGGGCACAGTGGGATATATAAGTCACGGGTGGTCGGCGGCCAATCCGACGCTGGCCACTACGATCCGACATATTAAAGCATGATTGCTTCAGGCTGAAGCGTATCCGATATTGGGGCACGCTCTGGGTTCCTATGAGTTTCGAGTCAGACTCTCAGAGTCTGAGTACCGCCTTGCCGTGGAAAGCCCGGCCGATCAGCTTCGCTGCGGTGGGACCGATCTTTTCCCAACTGTCATCAATGTCGATGTGCGTCTTCAATCGGCCGTCCGCAAGCAATGCCATTAGCCGGCTCAGCCCGTCGCTGGCAGATTTTCGCTCGACCTCTCGGTAAAGGAACAAGCCTTCCACTCGACTGTCGCTGGCAAACAGGTCGCGGATGGCCAGCGTCGTCTCCGGTCCCGCGCTCACCCCGTAGATAACCGCGCAACCACCGTTGCCCAGACGCTGGATTAGCTTGCCCAACACCGGCCCGCCGACGCCGTCGATAATGGCGCGGAACGACGGATACTGGTCAAGACCGCCGCCGTCCCGTGAGACGATGACCTCGTCGACGGCGATGCCGGTCAGGAGCGCGGAATGATCTTCGCTCCGGACAAGCGCCGAGACGTGCGCGCCCATTCTCTTGGCAAGCTGACAGGCAAAATAGCCAACGCCACCGGTGGCGCCGGTAATTAGCACCCGGCCGGCCAGCAGTCGCTCACAACGCTCGAGGCTGTAGAGCGCGGTCAAACCGGCGACGGGCAAGGTAGCGGCATCGGCATCGCGCACCGCATCCGGGATCGGCGCAAGGGCTGCGGTGGGGATCGCCACCCGCTCGGCCCAGCCCTGCATCTTCAGCGACAGTCCGACCACACGGGTACCGGTGGCCGGTCCAGAGCCGTCGCGGGCAGGCTGGTCGATCACGCCGACGGTGTCCCAGCCAATCTGAGTGTCGGCGGCAGCTTGCTCCGCGCGGCGCAGCTCGCCGCGGTTCAGTGAGAAGCAGGTGACCTTGACCACCGCCTCGTTGGTGTCGGGTTTGGGCTCCGGCGCCTCACCGATCTTTAGGCTGCCCTCGGCTCCGGGAGTGGAAACGACAGACTTCATTGTGGACACCTGAGCGTAATCGATTAACCCTCAGCAACGCTGGAGGAAGCGGTTTGCTGTTCATTTCCACTTCAAAATACTGGAGAACTGGAAATTATCTCAAATAGCGCTGGACTCCAAGCGTGAAAATTGGCTCGGTGGCAGCGCCATCGAGATTGTGCTCGCCAATTTCCTGGCGCCGGCGGTTGTGTATGCCGAAAACTTAGATTCGGCAATATTGGTGTCAACTTTCTGAAAGCGTCCGTGAGGTCGGCCTTCCCGCCTGCAAACGAATATCCGTTCGCCTCCGTCAGATTGATAATCGGGGGCCAGTTGTGACCGGGCGTTTTTCCGACAGATTTTTGTTTTACGGTTTCGCGGCCCGCGAGAAGGATTGCCTTCAGATTCTCCCTTTCGGATTAGGACGGGATAACCTCTTTCACTTTGGATGCCAGAGTGGATGACTCTTTAATCGAGTCGATGTTACGCACATACCGCGACAATACCGGGGCGCTGCCAAGCCGCTACTTTTTTCCGGGTTTGGAGACCGCTGCTGCAGCGGCTTCTCTGGCCAAACGAAGTTCTTTTAAGCGCTCGGTCTTTTCGGAAAGTGCTCGGCGTTCTGCCTGGTATTCCGCCCAGGCCTTCGCGCCATCGGACGCCTGATCTTGTTTTCGTTTGAAGCTCGCCTCGGCGCGGGCCTTGGCCGCATTTACATCCAGCACAAAAGCCTCCCTCTGCATTTGCGTCAATTATCGTATATAGGAAAGCCGCCCTAATTTTCAATGGATGAGGTAATCGACGAAGCAGTCCGCCGAGGATCACCAGGTCACCGACCGCAATTTCGAGGTTTCCGCTACCATGAAATCGCGGCTGGCTGCGGTTGCCGCGCACGGCGAAGATGGCAGTACCCTTCGATCTCGCGGCGCCGAGCCATCCGGAGTTCTACGGGATGGGTGTCCCCTACCGCAAATTAGATCCGGACGTACTGATGGTGCAACCCACCAAGCATAGGCTGTCCTTCAATACGCCCGTGACGCTGAATGGCCCTTCCATGATGAAGTCCTAGACTTGCTGGAAAATTGGCGGGGTGCATCCTTTGCGGATGTGAATCAGCAAACGGGCTTTGGCGAGCCCGGCAAAGGAGCACCCCATGGCCACGAGGATACCCGCTTCGCAGCGCACGCGTGAAGAGCTTCTGACGGCATTGATCGAGGGACGTCTTTCCACAGCCTCGGGCAAGGACGAGCTGGTGAAGCTGGCGACACGACTGATTGTCGAAGAGGCGCTCGAGGGCGAGGCCGGTGACGCGGTCGGGCGAGATTATTACGAGCACGGTGCCCAGCCCGGCCAGGGCTACCGGAACGGGTACCGAGCGGGGCGGCTGAAGACGGCGGAAGGCGCGATGGAATACTCGGCGCCGCAGATCGCCGGGCGGGATGAGCCTTATCGCTCAGCCATCCGGGAGCATCTCAAGGGCCAAACGCAGGGGCTGGAGGATCTGGCGATTGAGATGCTGGCGCGCGGCCTGTCGGTGCGCGACATCGAAGACGCCTTCAAGGATGAGACCGGCCGGCTGCTGCTGTCGAAGACGGCGGTCTCGCAGCTTGGGGAAAGGCTGTGGGAGGACTACCAAGCCTTCGTCCAACGGGACCTGAGCGAGAACGAGATCGCCTATCTGTTGGTCGACGGCATCGCCGAGCGGCTGCGGCCTGGGGCCAGGCGCGAACCGGTCCTGGCGGCCTGGGGCTTTACGGCGGAGGGCCGGCGGGTGCTGCTGCATCTGATGGCGGGCTCAAAGGAAGACAGCGAGACGGTGACTGCGTTCTTCGAGGATATGAAGCGGCGCGGCCTCAACGATCCGCCGCTGGTGACCTCGGATGGGGCAGCCGGCATCATCAAGGCAGTCGAGGTGTGCTTCCCCGCGGGCGGCCCGCCAGCGCTGCCTTGCTCATCGCATGCGCAATCTCGCCGCCAAGCTGCCGGAGGATGTGTGGCCGGAGTTCAAGGTGCGCGCGCAGGCGGCCTATCAGGCGCCGAGCCGGGCGATTGCGCGCGAGCTGGCCGCCGGCCTGGTCGCCGATTACAGCCGCCAATACGACGACAGCGCGGTTATCTGCTTCATGGACGACTTCGAGGCCTGCATCGCGCACTTGCGGTTCCCGGTGACACATCGGCGGGCCATCCGGACCACGAACCTACTGGAGCGGCTGTTTGTCGAGGAGCGCAGGCGTCTAAAGATAATCCCGAATGCATTCGGCGAGCGGGCGGTCCTCAAGCTGATGTACGGCGCTCTCATCCGCGCGGCCGATCGGTGGAAATCGATCAAGGTCACCGAGTTCGGGCGTCGTCAGCTCGCGGCCGTCAAGAACGAGCTCGACCAAGAATACGAGGTCCAGACCGACATCAATCGGAAACCGTCAAAGGCTGCGGCCCACGCCAAAATATCCAGCACAGCTCAGACTTGACCGGCCTGCCCCCGTCGCAGCACGATGATCTGTTGTCGCAACACGAGGATCTCGGCTTCCATCGCCGCGCGCGGCCGGAACAGATCGACGAAAATCCCAAGAATCAGTCTGCAGAGATCCAACATCCCGCAGAGGATCATCCGATTCCGCCTCTCACGCCAACCGGATGGAATTTACGACAGGGACAACGGCTGCTCGAATTTGGCGTCCGTTAACAAACGGCGCAGCAACCAACAGCCTGAGTTGGAGCCAATTGCATCACGTCGATTCTCGCATTTTAAAGCTAACTCCTTGATAGGCGGATGGCTATCCGTTACTATTGACTTAAGTATCCAGATGGTTACTCACGTAGTGTGCAACAGCCGCGCTGCCGCCCGACGGTAAAGTTCGCGACACGTCTTAGCAGGCCCCAATGCATTCCAACGCCATTTCCAGCCCTATCGACACCTGGCCAGAGCACTTCATCGATGAAGATCACCTTGAAGAGTACATGACGACGCCTTCGGCGTCGCTGACAGCAGCACTGCGGGACCTGAAGGGCGACCTTATGGTTCTCGGGGTTGGTGGGAAAATGGGGCCGACACTGGCCCGGCTCGCGCGTCGAGCGGCGCCGGACAAGCAGATTTTCGGCGTTGCGCGGTTCAGTGAGGCAGGCCTGCGCGAAAAGCTCGAAGCGTGCGGCGTCGAATGTATCGTCGCGGATCTGCTTGAGCAGGACGCAATCGCCCGCCTTCCGAAGCCGCCGAATGTCATTTTCATGGCGGGGCGAAAATTCGGCACAAGCGGACGCGAGGACCTCACATGGGCCATGAACGTCCTCGTTCCCTCTTTGGTGGCCGAGGCTTTCAAGGGCTCGCGCATCGTCGCGTTCTCGACCGGCAATGTCTATCCATTCGTCAGGATCTTGCAGGGTGGGGCTATCGAGACCACAGTGCCGGAACCGCGCGGGTCCTATGCAACTTCATGCGTCGGTCGTGAACGGATGTTCGAATATTTCTCGCGTCAGCATGGCACGTCGGGCCGCCTGATTCGCCTGAATTATGCGATCGATATGCGTTACGGCGTGCTCCATGATATCGCGCAAAAAGTGCTGGCGGGGAACGACATCGACGTCACTGCCGGACATGCAAACGTTATCTGGCATCGCCGAGGCCTTTGGCAAGCGCTTGGGCAAGCCGCCGCGCATTGTTGGCACCGAAGCGGAAATGGGTTGGCTGGTCGATTCGTCGGAAGCGCACCGGCTGTTCGGCTATCCCGACGTTCCGCTCGCGCGCATGATCGACTGGGTGGCGGATTGGGTCAGCCGCGACATGCGCAGTCTCGGCAAAGAAACGCATTATGACAGCCGTGATGGAAGCTTCTGACCGAGACTTGCCGCCGGGCCTCACCACGCGCCCGGTCGGCGAAGACGATCTGGACGCGGCACAGGCACTGTCGCAGGAAGCGGGCTGGAACCAGACCGCCGACGATTGGCGGATCTTTCTTGAACTCGGACGCGTGATCGCGATCGCGCGCGGCAATGATAGACTTATTGCAACCGCCGCAATGCTGCCCTACCGCCCCGATTTCGCCTGGATCAGCATGGTGCTCGTCACCGCTGCCGAACGGCGCCAGGGCCTCGCCCGCTGGCTGTTAAGCCGCTGCATCGAAGAACTGCTCGGGCAGAAGCTTGTGCCTTTGCTCGATGCGACGCCGGCCGGCCGGGCCGTCTACGTCGGCCTGGGTTTCCAAGATTGCTGGAGGATGCGTCGTCTGATTGCCAAGACGGTCGGCGCACCAAACGCCCCTGAATCGGCTGCTGTGACAATACGCGCTGTCGATAAGCGGGATTGGCAGCCGATTATCGCTTTCGACAAAGCGGTGTTCGGAGCAGATCGAAGCGCACTTTTGCAACGTCTGGCCCGTCGCCTGCCGGCCGCGGCACTTGTGGCCGAGCAGCATGGCCGGATCGTGGGTTATCTTTTTGGCCGCGATGGCCGGAACATGAATCAACTCGGCCCTCTTGCGGGAGCAGATGAACGCATCGCGATCGCCCTTCTCACGCAAGCTATCACCAACGTGCCACCGCCACTCGCCGTCGATTTACCCGATCGCCACGCTTCGCTTAGCGATTGGCTGAGCGCTCTCGGTTTCGCGGCGGAGCGGCCGCTGACGCGGATGGCCTTCGGCCGCTCCCAGCCCTTCGATGACAGCGCGCATCTCTTCGCAGTCGCCGGTCCCGAACTAGGTTGATCCTGGACCGGCGATCCTGGACCGACTCAGTCCTTGAACGGCACGTTCTTCATCTTGATCGACTTATCGAGGAACGCGTTCGTATAATATTTGGTTATATGGAACGGCTTCTCGATGCCCACGTATTTCTTCACCAGATCGTACGTCATCTGCATTCGGGCCGGCTTAAACCAACCGAGCGCCTTGGTCTGCGAGGTCTTGTCGCTCATCAGCTGCTCTACCTCGTGCCAGTTGACCATTTGGCTCTCGAATTTCAGCCCCGAGTTCGCGTCGACGAGCGCCTGAATGCACGGTTTTGGATCGGCGACACAGGTCGCGAAGGCCTTTTGCGTCACCTTCACAAAGGCCGCCACCGTCGCACGGTGCGCCTTCAAGAATGCGCCGTTGACGACAATCGAATTGCCGTAGGGATTGATGCCGGCATCTTTCCAGGACAAGTAGCCCATGTTCTTGCCGAGCGCCTGCTTGTAGACGTGGTGAAGGTTATAAAACTCCGTCACGGCATCTACCGAGTGCGCCTTCAGGGCCGCCAGCTTTGCGCTCGGGCTAACGTTCACCCAGGTCACAGATTTCGGATCAATGCCGTTTGCTTTGGCGAGCGCCGGCCACAACGCGCGGGCCGCGTCGCCCGGCGGGTTACCGATTTTCTTGCCGGCCAGATCCTTGACCGACTTGATGCCCGAGCTTTTTAGCCAGTAGAAGCCGCCGGGATAGTTCGCATAGACGTTCATCACGGCGACCTCGTCGCCACCCTTGCCGATCGCGACCAGCACCGTGGACATGTCCGCCAGGCCGAAGGTATGGATCCCGGCCCCCGCCGCCTGGGCGGAGACGGAAGAACCTTTGCCCTGCAGGAGGGTGAGATCGATGCCGGCCTTTTTGTACCAGCCCATTTTCTGCGCGTAATAATACGGTGCGTGGTCCCCGCCAGCGACCCAGTTAAGGATGAAGCTCGCGCGCTCATTTGCGTGAGCAACGCCGGCGAACGCGAGCACCGCGGCCGCCAAAAAAGAAACCCGTAATTTCATGATGGCCTCCCGGGAGGTTCGTCGCCACGCGACCGGACTTCATCAAACCGTTGCGGACGAGAGCGGATTTTAGTAACGATCCGGTTACATAAAACGATAATGAGCCCTATTGAGCTTGTCAACTCGGGGTTCGGGGGAAGATCTTTGAAATCGGGCCGGCAGCGTCAGCCTCTGATCACGCGTCGCCGCATCCTGGAGGCGGCCACAGCCGAATTCGCGAGCAAGGGTCTTGCAGGCGCTCGCGTCGAAGAGATTGCGCGCCGTGCGCGCGTCAACAAACGTATGCTCTACCACTACTTTGGCAACAAGGAGGCGCTCTGGCTCGCGGTCCTGGAGCAGACCTATCTTCATATACGCAACGAGGAGAGCGAGCTCGACTTCGCTCAGCTGTCCCCTGTCGAAGGAATGCGACGGCTCATCGAATTCACGATCGCCTATGACCACGAACATCCCGAATTCATATCCCTCTTACAAAACGAAAACATGCATCACGCACGCTATCTGCGCCGCTCCCGAAAGGTGCGTCAGCTTCACACCTCACTGCTTGACGTGATCGGCGACCTTCTCAAGCGCGGGCGCCGCAGCGGGGTATTCCGCAAGGGCATCGACCCCGTAGAACTATACATCACGATCGCCGCGCTCGGCTTTTTCTATTCTTCAAACATCCACACCCTGTCGACTATCTTCAATCGCGACTTCAACTCGGCCGAGGCTCGGCAACAACATCTTGAACACGCTACCAGGGTGGTGCTTGGATATTTGAGACCGTAACACGACGAACGTTTTATATGGCGGGTCGCTCAAGGCACGGAGCAAATGTCGCGAACCGACGTCGAGACCGCAAGGAGAAATGGCGAATGACGCTTAGCTGGACAGACTGGCCGCCTGAAGTGCTGGCAACCTTCCGGCGGGGCACAGTGATTCCGGCCCAGCTTCTCGCACTCGATTCGCGCCGACAGCTGGACAGGCGCCGCCAGCGAGCGCTCAGCCGATACTATATCGATGCCGGCGCCGGCGGTCTGGCGGTTGGCGTCCATTCGACCCAATTCGCAATACGTGAGGTCGGCCTGTACGAGCCGGTCCTTCGGATTGCCGCCGAAACAGCCGCAGGTTGGAGCCGACGTCCCCTCGTGCTGATCGCCGGCCTCGCGGGCCGCACGGAACAGGCGAAGCGTGAGGGGGAGACTGCCGCCGGCATCGGGTACCATGCAGGGCTTCTCAGCCTCGCAGCCATGAAAGGCGCGAGCGAGGACGAATTGATCGCGCACTGCCGCGCCGTGGCCAGTTCGGTGCCGCTCGTCGGCTTTTATTTGCAGCCTGCGGTGGGTGGGATCGCACTCTCGGCGGACTTCTGGCGTCGTTTTGCCGAAATCGAACAGGTGATCGGAATCAAAATTGCCCCCTTCAACCGTTACCGTACTCTCGACGTCGTGCAGGGCGTGGTGGCGGCGCGCGCAGAAGAGCGAGTCGTCCTCTACACCGGCAACGACGACAGCATCGTGCTGGATCTGATAACGCCGTTCGCCCTGCCCGGCGCCGGTGGCGAGGTGAAGGTACGGATCAAGGGCGGCCTCCTCGGCCATTGGAGCGTTTGGACCAAGGGTGCCGTCGCGTTATTTGAGCGGATAACACATGCAGTCGAAGCGGGCGCGATCGATGATGACCTGCTGGCGACATCTGCCAAAGTCACCGATTGTAATGCGGCCTTCTTCGATGTCGCGCATGACTTCAAGGGCTGCATTGCGGGCTGCCACGAAGTGCTGCGCCGCCAAGGCCTGTTCGAGGGAATCTGGTGCCTTGACCCGGATGAAGGCTTGAGTCCTGGTCAGGCGGAGGCGATCGAGCGCGTGATGCGGCTTTACCCTAATCTGGGCGACGACGCGTTTGTTGCCGCCAACCTGGGACGCTGGCTGTCATGATCGACAAACCAACTGATGTTACATTTGGAACGCCTTATGTCGCTTGAAGTCTTCCGGCGCTATGGATTGGCGGTCCTTTCGCATGCGGCGGTGATCGTCGTCTGGTATCTGATCGTCGTTTATGGTCACGTGCCGTCGTTCATCATGCCCACGCCGGGGGCAACGCTCGCGACCCTCGGCGGCGCCAACTATGGCTGGATCAACAATACGCTTGTGACTGCAAGTGAAATCTTCGGCGGTTATTTCCTTGCGGTGGCCATTGGCGTCGCAATCGCAATCATCTTCTCTTGGTCGAGAACGGCAGAGGAAACGGCCATGCCGCTGCTCGTAAGCCTCAACATGATTCCCAAGGTCGCGCTCGGTCCTCTGTTCATCGTGTGGTTCTCCTACGGCATTATGCCCAATATGATCATTGCTTTCTCTATCAGTTTCTTCCCTATCCTGCTGAATACGGCGCGTGGTTTTCATGAAGTCGAACCTGAACTCTTGGAGCTTGTGCGCTCCCTTCGCAGTTCGAAATGGCAGACCTTTGTGAAGATCCAACTGCCAAGCGCGCTTCCCTATATCTTTTCCGGCATGAAGGTGGGTGCGATTCTGGCCGTGGCCGGTGCTATCGTGGGAGAGTTCCTGGGCTCCTCGCGCGGACTGGGGTATCTCATGTTGCAAGTCCAGGTCACGCTCGACACGGCAGCGATGTTCATGGCAGTGATCCTGATCACCCTGCTCGGCGTCATCCTTTATGGCATGGTTCTCGGTCTAGAGAGATTGATAATCGTGCGCGATGCTCGGGTAGAGTAATGAACGTCGCCGGGGAGCCATTCATACACGTCAGCGGCCTGCGCAAGATCTACCGTAAACGCGACCAGGAATTTCTTGCTATTTCAGACGCCACCTTCGACGTCGCGGCGGGGGAGCTTGTATCCTTGGTCGGTCCTTCGGGATGCGGCAAGACAACGCTGTTGAAGATCCTGGCCGGCCTGCAGGACCAGGATTCAGGTGAAGCACGTATCGGCTCCGCCACCCATCCTTTCGATCCGTCGCGCGACATCGGCATGGTGTTCCAGCAGGCGCTCTTGCTCAAGTGGCGCCGGGTACTGCAGAACGTCTTGCTGCCCGCCGAAATCCTCGGCCTGCCGATCCGTGAAAGCCGCGAACGCGCACGCGAATTGCTGGCTATGGTCGGCCTCACCGGATCCGAGGACAAGTATCCGTACGAGCTTTCAGGTGGCATGCAGCAGCGCGCAGCGATCGCCCGCGCCCTTGTCCATGACCCAAAGCTCATTCTGATGGATGAGCCCTTCGGCGCGCTCGACGCGCTCACGCGCGAAAAGATGAACCTCGAGCTCCTCTCCATCTGGAAGAAAAGCGGCAAGACAATCCTTTTCGTGACGCATGGAATTTCCGAAGCGGTTTTCCTCGGAACGCGAGTCGTCGTCTTCACCGCGAGCCCAGCACGGATGGCCGATAATATTCCGATCGAGCTGCCCGAACCGCGCACCCTCGACATCAAGACGAGCGAAGTCTTCGGCGACTACAGCCGTCAGATCTATCACCTTTTAGGTATGGAATAGGCGGGGTTCAATTCGGGGCCGCGGTCGGCCGACGCGCGCGTAAGATGATCTGGATAAAGACTGAGGTGCACGCTAAATAATGTCGCATCTGCAGTGTTTCGGCTTTGGCGGTTTGCTCACAAATTCATCGAACCGGTACATCCGCATTGAAACCTGCACCATCGCAATGTGAAAGCCGCAATTTCCATCGAAAGAAGCCTGCCGTGCGCGATCCCGATCGCACGCGCAAGGCCTTTTCCGGTGCCGATGGACGCTTTCAATGATCGTCGCTCGGGATTTGATGGCGGAGCGAAAATCAAAAGAGTATGGCGACTACATTGCCGAAGTCGGCATAGTTCGCCAAAGCCGCCTGCCGCTGTTGACACGTTAGAAGGTGCCATTTACGAGTAACTAGAGAGTTACTTGCGGGAGGGTCTAATGTCCGTCAGGCGCCTCGGTATCATCATGAACGGCGTGACCGGCCGCATGGGCACCAATCAGCATTTGATGCGCTCCATCGTCGCCATCCGCCAGCAGGGCGGCGTGGTAATCGCCAATGGGGACCGCGTCATGCCGGATCCAATCCTCGTCGGGCGCAACGCCGCCAAACTGGCCGCGCTGGCCAAGCGAGCAGGCGTCGAACGCTGGACGACCGATCTCGCCAAGGCGCTTGCCAATACAGAGGACGAGCTGTTCTTCGACGCGGCCACCACGCAGATGCGGCCCGGATTGCTTGAACAGGCCATTGCCGCCGGCAAACACATCTATTGCGAAAAGCCGATCGCGACTACGCTTGCGGAGGCCATGAAGACCAGCCAGGCGGCTGAAAGGGCCGGCGTCAAGAACGGCGTGGTACAAGACAAGATATTCCTGCCCGGCCTGCTCAAGCTCAAGATGCTGCGGGAATCCGGCTTCTTCGGCCGCATGCTCGCGGTCCGCGGCGAGTTCGGCTATTGGGTGTTCGAAGGCGATTGGCAGGCCGCGCAACGTCCCTCATGGAACTACAAGAAGGCCGAAGGGGGCGGCATCATCCTCGATATGCTCTGCCATTGGCGCTACGTGCTCGACAATATTTTCGGCGACGTGAAAGCGGTCTCATGCCTCGGGACGACACACATCCCCGAGCGCTGGGACGAAAACGGCGAGCCGTACAAGGCCGATGCCGACGATGCCGCCTATGCGACATTCCAGCTCGAGGGCGGCGTTATTGCCCACATCAATTCGTCCTGGTGCGTCCGGCCCTACCGTGACGACCTCGTCACTTTCCAGGTCGACGGCACGCATGGATCGGCCGTCGCCGGCCTGCAAGACTGCATGATGCAGGTGCGGCAGGCGACGCCGCGCCCCGTATGGAACCCCGACGAAAAACAGACGGTCGATCTATATGCATCCTGGCAGCCTGTGCCGGACTTCGCGCCGTTCGACAACGGCTTCAAGGTGCAGTGGGAGATGTTCATCCGCCATCTCGCAGAAGACGCACCTTACAAATACACGCTGCGCGAAGGCGCGAAAGGTCTGCAACTCGTCGAAGGCGCACTCCAGAGTTGGCGGGAGCGACGCTGGGTTGACATCCCTGCTCTGCCTCACTGATGACCCCCCTGCACGCCGGGAGGCAATTGCATGAACCGGATCGACAAGCCCCTGCAAGCGCTTTCCCTCGACTTGCCGCGAGCCGACCGCACACTTGAGCGCTACTCGGTTTCCGGAGCCCGAGGTTTTCCGCAAAAGACGACGGCCAAGCTGAACCGCATCGCGTTTGCGGCGACCCATGTGGTTGCCGATCCGCTGACTGACAACGACCCTTGGCTGGACTGTGCGATCGACTGGGACCGGACCATCGCGTATCGAGAATACCTGTGGGGCCTCGGCCTTGGTGTGGCCGAAGCGATGGACACCGCCCAGCGCGGCATGGGCGTTGATTGGCCGACCTCGCTCGAACTCATTCGCCGGTCGATCACGGCCGGAAAGGCTCGCAACGGCCTCGTTTTTTCCGGCTGCGGCACGGACCAACTCGACCCCGCGGACGCCGTCGGCATCGACGACGTTATCCGGGCCTATGAGGAGCAGATAGAGGCCATTGAGTCTTTCGGCGGGCGCATCGTCCTGATGGCATCACGGGCGCTTGCTCGCGTGGCCCACTCTGCCGACGGCTACAGCAAAGTATATGATCGAATTCTGTCGGGAGTCCGCGAGCCGGTCATCATTCACTGGCTTGGCGACATGTTCGATCCCGCGCTCGCCGGCTACTGGGGCTCGTCGGACCTCGATACGGCAATGGAAACCGCAATTGCTATCATCAACAGCAATGCGGATAAGATCGACGGCGTGAAGGTTTCTCTACTCGACAAGGGCCGGGAGATCGCGATGCGCCGCAGATTGAAACCGGGCGTACTGATGTATACCGGCGACGATTTCAACTATGCCGAACTGATCGCGGGTGACAATAAGGGCTACTCACATGCTCTCCTCGGGATATTTGATGTCATCGCACCAGCCGCATCCGCGGCGTTGACGCATCTCGCCGCGGAAGACGCCAAGACTTTCCACGACATTCTTGCACCGACGGTGCCGCTATCGCGCCATATCTTCCGGTCTCCGACCCGCTTTTATAAAACCGGTGTCGTGTTCATGGCTTATCTGAACGGGCACCAGGACAATTTTACGCTGGTCGGCGGCCAGGAATCCGCGCGATCCACCTTGCACTTGGCCAATATTTTCCGCTTGGCGGACAAAGCCGGGTTGCTGCGCGACCCGGAGCTTGCCGTCTCCCGTATGCGGACCGTCCTCGCCACGCGCGGGGTTGTTGTCTGAAATGCGCGACCTGTCTCATAACCACCGCTGGCTATCAATTAACACGGCGACGGTGCGCAAACAGGGTAACCTGATCGACATCGTCGAAGCCTGCGCCCGGCACGGGATTCCTGCTGTCGATCCGTGGCGCGATCAAGTGGCCGAAGTCGGGCTCGGCCGCGCAGTCCGCGCGGTCAAGGACGCGGGCCTTGCTATTTCCGGTTATTGCCGCGGCGGAATGTTCACAGCCGATGACGCGCACCGTCAGGATGCCCGCGACGACAACCGTCGCGCCGTCGACGAAGCGGCCGCGCTCGGAGCCTCCTGCCTCGTGCTGGTGGTGGGGGGGCTACCACAATACTCGAGGCCCGGTAGCGTACCCAGCAAGGATTTGTCCAGCGCGCATCGCCAAGTAATCGACGGCATCGCCGAACTCCTCGATTATGCGCGAGGGGCGAATATGCGGCTTGCCCTCGAACCGCTTCACCCGATGTTCGCCGCCGACAGGGCCTGCGTCAACTCGATGCGGCATGCTCTCGATATTTGCGACAAGATAGAGCCGACACGCAGTGGAACTCTCGGTGTCGCACTGGATGTATACCACGTGTGGTGGGAGTTCGAGCTGCTCGAACAGATCAGGCGCTGCGGTAAAGAGCGCATGCTGGCGTTCCACGTCTGTGACTGGCTGGTCCCCACCACCGACCTGCTGAACGACCGCGGCATGATGGGAGATGGCGTAATCGATATCAGGAGCATCCGCGGTGCGGTCGAGGCGCTCGGCTATGACGGCTACGTCGAGGTGGAAATTTTTTCGAACCGCTGGTGGACGCTACCGATGGACGATGTGCTCACGACCTGCATTGAGCGGCTGCGAACCGTGGTTTAACGACCCGCCGAGAATCCGGTTGTTGGACGCAGGCGTGAGATTTCTCAGCATGCAGAAGAAGTCTCGCGACAAAAGAGACGCCTGCATGGCAGCGCGCGTGGAGGTGGGCGATGACCGCTTATGATGGCGTGATCCTGGGCGCCGGGCATAACGGATTGATCCTGCAAGCATATCTGGGCATGGCGGGATTGAGGACGGTCTCGCTCGAGCGTCGACAGGTGGCCGGCGGCGGTCTGAACACCATGGAAGATCCGCGCTTCCCTGGATTTCTGCACAATCCGCATGCGTTCTTTCAGCGCGCCGTTACGGGCATGCCCTGGTATCGCGACCTGGATCTCAAGGCTCGCGGTGCCGATTACATCGAGCCCGATCTGAACGTGGTTTTGCTCACGCGCGACGGGCGCGCGCTCGAATGGTGGACTGACTTCGAGCGCACCGAAGCGTCGTTTCGTGATTTTGATGTCCAGGACGCGGCGACGCTGCGCCGCTGGCATGACGATTTCGTACCCATCGTCGAATATATCCTTGCCTGGGAAGGCCGCTCGCCTCCGCTACCGAAGGCGGAGCGGACGCGGCTGCTTCAGCGCAGCGTCAGCGGACGCAAGCTGCTGGAGGTCAGCGAACTGTCTCCTCTCGAGTTCGTGCATCGGGAATTCAGGAATCCCGTGATTCAAGCCGGGCTCCTCTTTTTCAACGGTTTGCGAGAAGTCGACCTCAGGGCGCGCGGGTTCGGTCATCACATTGCCGCCCTTCTGGCCAGCCCGGCAAAGGCGCAGATGAGTCGCGGCGGCTCGGCCGCGCTCGGACGTGCGCTGCAGCGGGCTGTGCGCGAAACTGGTGGCGAAGTCCGGGTAATGACCGAGCCGAAGCGCATTGTGATCGAAGGCGGCAAGATCAAAGGTATCGAGACGACTGCCGGCGAGTTTATCCACTCGGATTTCGTTGCCTCCTCGCTCAATCCCCAGCAAACCTTCCTCGACCTCATGGATCCCGCGCTTCTTCCGACGGGCTACGCTGAAAAGGTCGCCAATTTCCAATACAATTTGCTCGCACCGCTGTTCGGACTGAATGTGAATCTGAACGAACCGCCGTCGTTTAAGGCGACGCAAGACTACCCCGAGCTCGCGCGGGCTTTCATGGTCATCATGGGCCTCGACCATGTCGATCAGTTTCCCGAAATCGTCCGCCATCACGAAGCCGGCACAATTCCCCCCACCGTGATGTGGGGCGCCTGCCCGACCTTGTTCGATCCCTCGCAAGCGCCAGCCGGCAGGCACACTGCGTTCATGTGGGAGAAGCTGCCGTACAGACTGAACGGCGACCCGAGCAATTGGGATCGCGAGCGCGACGCACACGGCGAACGAATGCTTGCGCTTTGGCGGACATTCGCGCCGAACATGGCCGATGCGGTGCTCGGTTCGTTCACGCGCTCGCCTCTCGACGTCGAAAGGTGCCTTCCCAACATGTGCGAGGGCGATCTGCTGGTCGGCGCGTTCACAAACGACCAGATCGGACACGACCGCCCCTTTGCCGGCGCGGGCGAATATCGCGGGCCCTTCGGGGGCCTTTATCTCTGCGGATCGAGCAGCCACCCCGGCGGCAACATCACGGGCCTGCCCGGCTACAACGCGGCCCAGGTGATCCTCGGCGACCTGGGACTTCCGGCCGACTGGGCGCCGCCACCGATCAGCGATCGTTTGGCACGGCTATAAGCAACCGATCGACGAATCCTCTAACCTCAACCCGGGGCCAATCCTCGTAGTGGAACATGGTCGAGAATGCGCGATAACTTCGTAACCCTCTATGGCGACATTCACAATCACAATGCGCTCGGCTACGGCATCGGGTCGCTCGAGAGAGCTATTGATATTGCGCGCACTCACCTCGATTTCTTCGCATTCACCGGACATGCGAGCTGGCACGACTTGGAACCCATGGAGGGCGGCCGCGAGCGCCACTGGACCGACGGATTCGCCCGGCTCCGCGAAGGATGGCCAAAGGTGCAGCGGCTGATTGCCGACGCAAATCGCAACGACGAGTTCACGGCATTCCTCGGCTATGAATGGCATTCCAGCCGGTTCGGCGATCAGTGCGTCGTTTTTCCGGCGGACCATCGACCCCTGATGCTGCCGGACAACGTCGGAGAGCTGCGTCAATTCTGCCTTTCCGAAAACGCGCTTATGATCCCGCATCATCTTGCCTACCCGACGGGCCGCCGTGGCGTTAACTGGGAGGTTTTCGACCCCGCCTGCACACCCGTGGTGGAAATCTTCTCCGAACACGGCAATTCCGAAGATGACCGCGGGCCGTATCCGTTTTTCAACCACTCGATGGGTGGTCGAAAGACCTCGAATACAGTGCGGGCCGCATTGATCCGCGGGATGCGCTTCGGCTTCGTTGCGTCCTCCGACAGCCACAGTGGGTTTCCCGGCGCTTATGGCGAAGGCCTTTTGGCCGTGCATAGTCGCGGGCAAGACCGCGCCTCGATCATGGAGGCGATTCGCGCGCGCCGCACTTTCGCGCTGACCGGCGACCGCATCGCGTTAGAGATGCAGGTGAACGGTGCGCCGATGGGTGCGGACGTGCGCGCCGGTCACAGCGTCGCCGTCGACTACGCCGTGGAGGGTCGCGACGAGTTGGACGTAATCGAGCTCATTCAGGACGGTGCCATCGTGCACCGCGATTTTCCCCGGCTGCAGACCGCCCTCGCGGAGGGTATCGGTGCGCCCTTTCAATTGCGCTTCGAGTGGGGTTGGGGCCCCTGGGGGGATTTGTCCCTTTCTCGCACCACCGATTGGGAATTTTCAATCGAGGTGGAGCAAGGAGAGCTGCATCGCGTCTTCCCGTGCCTGCAGTCGGGTCCATTCGATGAAGCTCGGCGTCATCACTTTCGGCGAAGCGGGGACAACAGTATCGATGTGAGTTCCTATACCTCGCGGGCGGGAGCCTACCGGCAAAACCCAAATCAGAGCGTGGTCATCGAATTGTCTGGCCAAGCCAACACGATGGTCACTGTCGTCTTCAATCGGCCCGTGCCGCATACGATTCGCACGAGTGTCGCCGACTTGTTCGCAGACTCGTTTAACGGCTTTGTGGGTCCGTTCCCAAAGGAGGGCTATCAATGGCACCGCTTGGTGCCACGTACGGCGAGTGCGCTTGACGGCCATGCCACGCTTGCTGTGCCCGACGGTCCGGGTTGGATTTATCTTCGCGTGCGGCAGGCTAACGGCCAGATGGCTTGGGCCAGTCCAGTGTTCATAAATTATGCCGGCTCTCCTTGAAATGCTACGTTCGAGGCCCCGCGAAATAGGAGCGTAGGCCGCGAGATTGCCGTTGACTCAGCCGCGCGCGTTTCGTTCAATCGGAGTAACCGTTTGGTTATCTGCGCGGAGGCGTTATCGCCGCCGCTCGGCGGAGGCCTGACTCCCTTCCTTGATCGGGAGGCACCGTGTTCAGGACCGGGGTGACGACATGGCGTCATGCGTCGGAGGACCACCGGGGAGAGATAGGCCGACATCAACGAAAGGGAGATCGAGATGAATTGGCTGAACAGAATTGCCGCCATTCTCACCGTACCGATGATCACGGTTGCGGCGGCAGGGAGCGCCACCGCGGAGGCGTATCCGAGCAAGCCAATCGACATGATCGTTACGTGGAACGCCGGCGGAAGCACCGACGTGATCGCGCGACTGATGGCCGGCCCGCTGGGCAAGCGACTCGGCGAACCTGTGGCGGTTGCCAATCGCGTCGGCGGCGGCGGTTCACTCGGCACCCGCGCCGCGCTGCATGCGCCCAAAGACGGCTACACCATCCTGATGACGACTAGCGGCAATCATATTCTTACACCGCTGAAGCACGATGTCGGTTATCGCTACGATGATTTCACGCCGGTCGGACAGCTGTTTTCCGGAACCATCATCCTGGCGGTCCGGGCCGATTCGCCTTGGAAATCCCTTGATCAACTGGTGAAGGCGGCAAAGGCGCGTCCCAACAAATATACGTTTGGCGCCGTATCCGGCGTTATGCCATATCTCGACCTCGAATCGCTCGCGCACACCGCCGGCTTCAAGGTCGTGCACGTGCCGGAGCAAGGCGGGGCGCCAGGGGCGATCGCGCTGCTCGCGGGCGATATCGACATGCTGCCTGCCAACGCGGCGACGGTGTCTGCGAATATCAAGGCCGGCAAAATGCGCGCGCTCGCGGTTTTCAATGAGAAACGCGATCCGGCGTTCCCCAACGTTCCCACTGCCACTGAGCAGGGATATCCCGTCATCGGCAGCCCA
>JARRNI010000033.1:0-14425 GCA_037385125.1 Pseudolabrys sp. | reverse complement strand
GCGGGCGGTGCGGGCGATGCGGCAGGCGATTTCGCCCCGGTTGGCGATCAGGACCGATTTGAACATGGGTGCTGCGGCGCCGATCCTATTGCGCCGACGGCGTCACTTGCATCGGCGGCTTCGGCGGCACCGGCTTTTTACGCGCCCGCGCAGCAGCCTCATGCGGCGGGGCCGGTGGCTTGGCCGATGGCTTGGCGTGCGGCTCCGCGCGCGCCGCCGGTGCCTCGGCCGAAGCCTCGGCGCGCTGCTTGGCCGCCTTGGCGGCTTTGGGCAGCGGCGGCTCCTTGCCCATGATGCTGACCGGCGGGATGGAAGCGGACGAGGGGAAATCCCATTTTTCGCCCGGCTTGACCGGCGGCAGATGGTCGTTCGGCCCCGGCGCGATGCTGGCCACCGACGGCACCGGCGACAACTTGCGCGCGGCGGGCGCCTGCGCCACCGCGGGCGCCTTGGCCACCGCCGGCGCCGCGTTCCAGGCATCGGCATAACGCGAGACGTACTGGTCGTAGACCTGTGCCCGTAGATTGGCCTTGAGCACGCTGGCGTCGCGCACCAGGGCGAAGGCCGGGCACTTGTCGGCGGTGCAGCCGTCGCGGATGGACAGCACATGGGCAGATGACGCTGCCGTCACCCATCTTGGCCAGCCGCGCGGCGGCGCTCAGCAGCTGCAGCCGCGCGCCCATATAGCTGACCGCGGCGGCCGCGCTCTGCGCCGAATGGAACACCACTTGCTCGCAGGCATTCTCGACCGTTACGCCGGCACCCGCATCGAGACAGGCGAGTGGCGAACCGGGCGCCAGCGCCGCGCGCTCAAGCGCAGCGGCGCGCGCCAGCACGGCGCGCCGGGCAGCGTCGTGGTCGCTGACCCCCAGCCGGTCGGCGGTGACCAGCAGCGCCGCCACGGCGGCGGCGCCCACCACGAGGCCGGCCACCGGCAGAGCAAAGAGCGCGAAGGCCCGGTTCATCATGGAAGGTCAGGTCCCCCCCGCCGACTTGAAGCCCGGCGCCAGATCACTCGCCGCCGCGAAGGCGCCCTTGCCTTCGACCGAGGTCATGGCCACGGTGGTCTTGAGATCGGTGATGCCGCCGCACGAGGCCGCGGCCAGCAGCGTGGCGGCGGCCTGCATGTCGCTCGCCACCTCGAAAATAGCGAGGAAATCGTATTCGCCGAACGTCAGGTAATAGCCGTGCAGCCGCCCCCCCGCCTTTGCGAGCAGGCGTCCGACCGCGTCGGCACGGTCTTCCGGCCGCACGAGCATGCCCTTGATCGCCTCGCGGGTATAACGCCCCTGGGTGATGTAGATCGGCATCCGTTCCTCCCCCATGCGAGCCAGTGCTACATCATAGGCGATGGCGGAGACGAAATCGCGGCAAACCGGGCCTTATTTGATCGCGCCTGGTCCTTATCCGGAAACCGCTGCGGCTTTCCGTGGACCATGCGGCTCAGGCCCGGTCGAGCTGGCTTTCCTTGGCGACGCGCTCGTAGGCCTCGCCCGAGCTCTTGATCCGGTACTGGTAGTCGTCGCCTTCGGACGGCAGCAGCTTGACCACCGTGTAGCTGCTGGTGGCAGCGGCGCGGCCGAAGCTCGGCGACGTGTAGTACACGGTCTCACCCACCTGGTACTTGTGTGCCCGTACCGGCAATTCGGCCGCGGGCTGCATGGGCGGGCTGAACGTGCGGATCATTTCGGCGGGCTTGACCTCGGGCGGTTTGGCCACCGGCTTGACGGCGGACTTGATCGCGGACTTGCCGGCGGCCGATTTGACAGGGGTTTTGATCTGAGACTTGGCGGCCGACTTGGCCGGGGACTTGGCGCCGCTCGGGGCGCGCGCAGCCGTCTTGCCCGTGTTGCCGACGCTGTCCCGGGCCGATTTCGATGCCTTTTTGGTCGTTACGTGGGCGCTTTTCGCGCCCTTTTTGACCGTTCGCTGGGCGGTTTTGGGAGACCGCCGGGCGGTTTTTGCTGACTGTGTGCTCATAAAAACAATATAGCAGCTAAATTTGCTCACGGGGGAAGTTTTTTGTGCCTTAAGTATAAGTATTTCAATAGGTTAGACGCAGGCTCTCCGCCGCTTTGGGGCGCGGCGGCCGCCTCCGGAAACTGCCCGCCAGCGGCCCCAAAATGGCGGGAACCCGGAAGCCTGCGCCGGCGTTGCGCGAGCGGGCTTTCGGGAGGTTTGCCATGCGGCTTCTGATTGGAATCGTGCTCGGCGCCGTGCTCACTGTCGGCAGCGCCTATCTCTACGACAACCATCATGCGGCCATGGCCGTGAACGCACCGATCAGCGCGCAACAGCGCCCGTTGGTCAACTGGGACGTCGTCGCCGCCAAATGGGCCCATCTTACCAGCAAGGCGCGCGCCGAATGGCGGCGGCTCGCCCACGCGAGCTGAACCGCCGAAACACCGAACTCAGGATGCCGGATTAGTGGGAAGCCTGGCCGCCCACCTGCTCGCGCATGCCGACGCGCAGGGCATTGACGATGCTGCGCCGGTCCATACGGGTGCCGTCGTCGCCTTCGATCAGCAGCGGCACGCGGCCGCCCCGCTCCACGTGGCGCGCCCATGACAGGGCATCGTCCACGCTCTTGAACTCCTTGAACAGCATCCAGTCCTTGGACATCGGCCTGACGTCGTCGGAGCCCTTCGGGCCGCTGTAAACGCGATAGCGCATGTTGTACCTCCTCTTACGCCCCCATTCCCCCTTTTCCACGTTGGTCTACGAGACAATCACGGACCGCCCCGCGAGTTCCGCGCCGGATTCGTTGCGTGATAACCTGCGCCGACAAGGAGCAAGTCATGCAAGCTGCCTATTACGAGAGCAACGGAACCGCGCGCGAGGTCCTGCGCGTGGGCGAGGTGGAAACGCCGCAGGCGGGGCCCGGCGAAGTGCGGGTCAAGCTCGCCGCCTCCGGCGTCAATCCGTCCGACGTCAAGTCGCGCCAGGGCACCGCGCGCAAGATCGCCTTTCCGCGCGTCATCCCGCAAAGCGACGGCGCCGGCGTGATCGACCAGGTCGGCGACGGGATGCAGCAGGCCCGCATTGGCGAGCGGGTGTGGGTTTGGAACGGGCAATGGAAGCGCCCCTTCGGCACCGCGGCGGAATACATCACGCTGCCGTCGGCGCAGGCGATCGCCCTGCCTCACCGCGTCAGCTTCGAGGAAGGCGCCTGCCTCGGCATTCCGGCCATGACCGCCTATCACGCGGTGATGTCGACGCCGGTCGAGAAAGGCACGACCCTTTTGGTCTCCGGCGGCGCCGGTGCGGTGAGCCAATACGTCATCCAGTTCGCCAAGATGGCCGGCGCGACCGTGCTCACCACTATCTCCTCGCCGGAGAAGGCCAAGGTGGCGCAGGAGGCGGGCGCCGATCACACGATCGACTACAAGCGTGAGGACGTCGGCGCGCGGGTGATGGAGCTGACGGCCAAGCGCGGCGTCGACGCGGTGATCGAGATGGACCTCACCGCCAACGCTAAGCTGATCCCCTCGGTGCTGCGGCCGAAGGGCAGCGTCATCGTCTACGGCACCGGGCCGGAGGCGGTTGTTCCGGCCGCCTTCTGCCTGGTTAATACCATCCGGCTGCAGTTTTTCATCATTTACGAGCTCGACGCCAGCGAGCGCGAGCGGGCGGTCGCCGCGATCAACCGCGCGCTGAGCGACGGCCGGCTGATAAATCGGGTTTCGCAGCCGACCTTTGCCCTGGCCGACATCGTGGCCGCCCACGAGGCGGTGGAGCGCGGCACCATCGGCAATGTCGTCGTCACACTCTGAACCGCCGCAGGCGACCGAGATCGCCGTGCGCGCGCGCACGATCGGCAGCCTGTTCAACTCGTTCGATCCTTCGCCGTTTCGCGAGAAGGACATCGATGCCGAGGTGGAGGCGTTCCTGGTGGGATGGGTGCGCGAACTGCCGCAGAACGCGCCCTTCACCATCGCGGTCTACCTGCCGGCCGAGGAGCTGGCCAAGCCGCGGGCGGACGCGATCGCCGAGGCCGTCACCCACTACTTCAGCTATCGCGCCGCGATCGCCGAGCAGGACCTACGCGAGCTGTTCCGGGTCGGGCGGCGCTTCCTTGCCATCGGTATCGCAGTGCTGGCCGCCTGCCTGGTGACCAGCCAGCTGGTGGCGAGCTTCGTGCCCTATCCCGTGGTGGCGCGCGTGCTGGAGGAGAGCCTGATCATCGTCGGCTGGGTGGCGAACTGGCGGCCGATCGAAATCTATCTCTACGACTGGCTGCCGATCCGCCGCCGCATCCAGCTCAACCGCCGCATTGCCGCGGCGGAGGTGGAGGTGAAGGCAGAGTGACCGTGTCCCGGGCACAGCATAGCGTGGAGCGAAGCGGAACGGTGCGCTGCAGACCCGGGACCCAGCTTCATCTTTTGAAAAACCGGGGTCCAGGATCAGCGGCGCATCACTTCGCTGCGCTCGTGCTGCACCGCATCCGGGACACGCAGGGCTTTGCTACGGCGCCACCACCACAGCTACGGTGCCACCACCACATCCTTAAAACCTGCAGCGTCGAAGGCGCGGCGCACGGCGCCGGAGGCTTTGGCGTCAGCGAGCAGCGCGCTGGCGATCCGCAGCGCCGCGGCGCGGCCCTTGGGCACAGCCACGGCGATGCCGGTCTGCTGGAAGCTGCCCGGCAGGATGGGCGCGCCCGGCAACTTCGGCATCAGCCCGGCGAGCGAGTCGTGGGTGAGCGCGAAGGAGTCGCCCTCGCCCTTGCGCGCCATATCGGTCATGCGATCCACGCTCGGCACTTCCACATGCTCGGCCTGCGGCGCGGTGCGGCGCGCGCTGCGCCCCGTCGTGGTGTTGGCGATGGCGACCACGCGCACGCCCGGCCTGTTTACCTCGTCGATGGTTTGGATTTGCGAGCCCGCCGGCACCAGGTAGGTGCTCTCGATGATGAAATACGGCGGACCGAAATCGACCTTTTCCGCGCGCGCGGCGTCATGCGGCATGAAGGCGACGTCGCAGGCGCCGCCCGCCACCGCCTCCGTCACCTGGCCGGAATTGTCATAGACCTGCAAGTCGAGCGGCAGGCCGATCTTGTCGGCGAAGCCACGCAGCAGGTCGAGGGTGACGACGCGCGCGGCGCCGCTGCCGTCCTTGACCGCGAAGAAGGCAGAGGCCGCTGGCGCCGTGACCACGCCGGCGCGCAGGCGTCCGGTGGGCGCAAGCTGTTTGATGCATTGCAATTTTACCATGCAGCAGAAGCCGGTACCAGCCAAGTGGATAACGCGCGCTCAGACGCGCAGATCGATGCCCTGCGAATCCTGGTAATCGCACCGGCGGGCTATCGGATCGATCGCGCTGGGATCGTCGATGCCGTTGACGACTTTCTTGTCCTTGTCGTGGCCGGGATCGAAGATCGACGGCTTCTGGCTATTGGCCAGGCCGTCGGCCTTGTCCTTGTCGTCGTGCTGGCCGGGCGGCGCATGCGGGTCCTTGCCGACCCTGGCCGCTGCGACCTGGCAGGACGAGAAGCACATATAGCCGTTGACCATCTGGACCATACGCACACACCCTTATCGCACGCGGATCACGCTAAGCGTGCGCGGTAAATCCTTCCTGCATCGGCCCATCACGGCCGCGTGAGCGGGCTGTTACCGGGGCGGCTGCGGCGCGAAATCCTGGTTGGGAAAGGCCGGCCGGACAGGGCGGCGGATGACGATGAAGCCGTTGCCGGTGGCGCGGTGGCAAGCGTTGCAGGCGGCGGTAAGCTTATCGAAGCCGGCATCGAAGGCCTTGCCGTCGTGATGGTCGATGGCTTTTTCCAGCCCGGCGATCTCGCCGGTGATGACGCTGTCGAGCATGTCGGCGAGCGGCAGGTCCTTGAAGGTCGGCACCAGGTCCTGTACATCCGACATAACCTCCTTGATCTCGCTGAGGGCATAGCCGGCGAGCGGCCAGTTGCGGGCGTGGCCGGCATACCAGAGCTTGGCGTGCTCGCTCTGGATCACGGACATGAACTGCTCGAGCCCCGGAATATAGCTCTTCACCGCCGGCTGGTCGTGCGGATGAGCGGGATGCGACGGCGGCTGCGCGGCGGCGGCAAGCGGCATGAGCGCGGCGAGCGCGAGCACGAAGGTGCGGCGCGGCATCAGAACTTCTCCACCCAGGGGCGCAGCGCGACCTCGTCGGTCCAGGCGCCGCGCGGCTGTTGCAGCACATGCAAATAGGTCTGCGCGATGGCGTCCGGGTCGAGCAGCGAATCCGGCGCATCCGCCGGCACGGGGCGACGCGCACTGCGGATGCCGCCGTCGATCACGAAATGCGCGACATGGATACCCTTGGGCCCGAGCTCGCGCGCCATGCTCTGGGCCAGCCCGCGCAGGGCGAACTTGCCCATGGCAAAGGGCGCCGACTGCGCATAGCCCTTCACCGACGCGGACGCGCCGGTGAACAGGACGGCGCCGTGGCCGCGCGGCAGCATGCGGCGCACCGCCTGCTGCGCCACCAGAAAACCGGCGAAGGCCGCCACCCGCAGCGCCTTGTCCACCTCGGGCGGATCGAGATCGATCAGGGGCCCGCGCGCGCGGTAGCTGGCGTTGTAGACCACCACGTCGGGCGCGCTGCCGGCAGCATCGAGATCGGCGAACAGCTTCTCGACCTGCGCACCCTCGGCGGCGTCGCAGGCGTACACGCTGGCGCCGGTCTCCTTGGCGAGGCCGCTCAGCTTGTCGGTGGAGCGGGCGGCGAGCGCGATCTTCATGCCGGCCCTGGCGAAGGCGCACGTGACCGAGGCCGACAGGCCGGAACCGGCGCCGACAATGAGGGCGGACTGGTAATTGGCGGTCATGCTCCCTCCCCTTTTTAGCGCGCTTGATGCGCGGGCGCGCCGAGCTTAAGTCAAAAGCGCGAGGTGCGCATGGCGCGATTTCTCATCATCACCGGGCTGATCCTGCTGGTGGCGGGGCTGCTCTGGCCCTATATCGCCAAGCTCGGGCTCGGCCGCCTGCCCGGCGATATCATCTATCACCGCGGCAACACCACCTTCTATTTCCCCATCGTGACCTCGATCATCCTGAGCGTGGTGCTGAGCTTCGTGCTGTGGCTGTTCAGCCGCTGAGGACTATTTCTTGCTGCATTTCGACCTAAGCCATTTGGCCTCGATGGCCTTGTCCGAGGTCGTTTTCCTGCCTTTGAACACGAAGGTGGATTTGATCGTGCCGGTGTAGTGGCGGGCATCGTGGATCTTGAAGTCGAGCTTGACGGCAACGTAGTTCGCCTTCTCGTCGCCGCAGGCAAGATCGACGGACACCGCATTGTCGTCCTGGTGGACCTGCATGGTCTGGCAGTACTGGCCGATCAGGCTACCGATGTCCTTGAGCGCCGACAGCGCCTTGATCGGGTCGCGCGCCTGCCCCGGCGTG
Source organism: Pseudolabrys sp. (assembly GCA_037385125.1). Taxonomy (GTDB): domain Bacteria; phylum Pseudomonadota; class Alphaproteobacteria; order Rhizobiales; family Xanthobacteraceae; genus Pseudolabrys. Next base: position 7,043 of record JARRNI010000033.1, on the reverse strand, counting down.
AGGCAATCGGTATCGGTCACCGGCTCGGCCGGCTTGCCGTCTTCCGTGCCGGTCTCGACCTGCTGCCAGGTGCCGGGATCGAGCTTGATCCCGGCGCGGGCGGGCACGGCGGCCAAGACAAGGGCAAGGACAACGGCGGCGAGCGCGCCGCACGACGCTATTTTTTGCATGCCGCCGCGACCCATCTGGAATCGGTGGTGACGGCGGAGACCCTCTTCTGTCCCACGAAGTCGATGGTCGATTTTGCCACATTGGTGGTGTGGCGTGGCGAATGCACGGTGATGACCGTCGTCGCCTCGACCGAGCCCTCCTTGCCGCCGCCGCATTTCATTTCGAAGGTGATGACGTTGCCGTCCTGCCCGATGGCGAGCTTGCTGCATTGGCCCGCCAGCTCCTTCATCGATTTCCTGAGCCCGGCCTGCGCCTGTTTGACCACGTCTTTCGACTGCGCCGGGGTGACACAGTTGGTGGTCACCTTGCGCGGGATCGGCTTGCCGTTCACCTCGCCGGTCACGGTGTCCTGCCAGAGGCCAGGCTGAACGTCGAGCGCGTAGGCGGGAGGGGCGATAAGCCAAAGGCTACAAATCATGGCTGAAACTGCGGCGCGGGATGGCTTCGGCAACACACTTTTTGCGCTATTCTTCACGAGTCACGCCCACCCAAAATGATTTCGAACCTGGCCAACCATTTGAGATATGTCTAGTTCTGACGAATCATAAACATAGCAAATCGAAACACCGAAGCGCCGATATAGAAGCTCATCCCGTCGTGCCGGGGACAAGACGGCAATTGATTCTAGCTGCGAGCCCAGATGTAAGAAATACGAAAGGTAGTCCTCCGCAGGCGGCAATCGCTTAGTCCGATCTGTCCTTAGCGCTAGCAACACATTAAAATAAGCGGACCTGATTCCCGGCCTAACTCGTTCCTCACGCGCAGCCTGAGCCCTTATTGTACGCGCGGCAACTTGAGGCGAAATACCGGCTTCCTGTAACGACTGCCTCCTGCCTACGACGTTTATATAGCCGCCTCCACGCAACAGAATTTCGCGCATTCCGTCGCCCCTGCCAGGACGGAGCCCGTTGGTGCCTTTTCCAAAATGGCCAATCAGATGCCCAACCGTAGTTGACTTTCCAACACCGCCCTCGCCTAAAACCGTCCATAGTCGGACTTGTGCCATTGCGACCTCCCTACATCCTAAACACCCCGAACCTTGTCTCCGGTACCGGCGCATTCAGCGCCGCCGAAAGCGCCAAGGCCAACACCCGCCGCGTCTCGCTCGGCGCAATCAGCCCATCGTCCCACAGCCGCGCGGTGGCGTAATAGGGATTGCCTTCCGCCTCGTACTGGTCGCGGATCGGCGCCTTGAACTCGGCCTCCTCCACCTCCGACCAGGTGCCGCCCGACGCCTCGATATTGTCACGCTTGACGGTTGCGAGTACCGAGGCCGCCTGCTCGCCGCCCATCACCGAGATGCGCGCGTTCGGCCAGGTGAACAGGAAACGCGGCCCGTAAGCGCGGCCGCACATGCCGTAATTGCCGGCGCCGTAGGAGCCGCCGACGATGACCGTTATTTTCGGCACGGCCGCGCAGGCGACCGCGGTCACAAGCTTGGCGCCGTCTTTCGCAATGCCGCCGGCCTCATAGTCGCGCCCGACCATGAAGCCGACGATGTTCTGCAGGAACAAGAGCGGAACGCGGCGCTGGCAGCACAGCTCGATGAAATGCGCGCCCTTGAGCGCGCTCTCGGAAAACAGAATGCCGTTGTTGCCGAGAATGCCGACCGGCATGCCGTGGAAATGCGCGAAGCCGCAAACCAGCGTGGTGCCATAGAGCTGCTTGAACTCGTCGAATTCGGAAGCATCGACCAGGCGCGCGATCACCTCCCGGATGTCGTACTGCTTCTTCAGATCGACCGGCACCAGACCGTCGAGCTCGGCCGGATCGAGCGCCGGATCGCGCGGGCTCGCAAGCGGAATGTCGGGACTCTTGCGCGTGTTGAGCGTGGCGACGATGCGGCGCGCCAGCGACAGCGCGTGATGATCGTCCTGCGCCAGATGATCGGCGACACCCGATTGGCGCGCGTGCAGGTCGCCGCCGCCCAAGTCCTCCGCACTCACCACCTCGCCGGTCGCCGCCTTCACCAGCGGCGGGCCGCCGAGGAAGCTGGTGCCCTGGTTCCTGACGATGACGGTCTCGTCCGACATGGCCGGCACATAGGCGCCGCCGGCGGTGCACGAGCCCATCACCACCGCGACTTGCGGGATGCGCAGGGACGACAGCGTGGCCTGAGTGTAGAAGATGCGGCCGAAATGCTCGCGGTCGGGGAAAACTTCGGTCTGGTGCGGCAGGTTGGCACCGCCGGAGTCGACCAGATAGATGCAGGGTAAGCGGTTCTCGCGCGCGATGTCCTGCGCGCGCAGATGCTTCTTCACCGTCATCGGATAATAGGTGCCGCCCTTGATGGTCGAGTCATTGCACACCACCATGCATTCGCGGCCCTCGACGCGGCCGATGCCGGTGATGAGCCCAGCGCCGTGAATCGGCTCGCCGTACATGCCGTTGGCCGCCAGCGGCGACAGTTCCAGGAAAGGCGCGCCCGGATCGATCAGGTTCATCACCCTTTCGCGCGGAAGCAGCTTGCCGCGAGCCGCATGGCGCTCGCGCGCGCGTTGCGGCCCGCCCAAGGCGGCCTCGGCGCGGTGCGCCTTCAGCTCCTCCACCAGCGCGCCCATGCGTGTCGCGTTGACGCGGAAGTCGCCCGCGCTCTTGTCGATCGATGAAGACAGAATCGTCAACGCCTTCTCCCTGAATTCGCAGCAGGTTGCCTTGGCGGAACCGGGAACGCAATGGCGGCAAGGTGGCGCCGTGGTTCGCAAATTCGGGAACGGCTCCCGGCGCAGGGCGTTCTCGTGCGGTAACCGCGAAGAAAACCGGGGAACCAACGAGGAGGCCTGAATGAAGAAACTGCACCTGTTATCCACCGCCGCGGCATCGCTGCTGATCGCTGCCGGCGCCGCCGCCGCGCAAGGCATGCATCAGCAGATGCCCGAGCGCGCGCCGGCCGCGCAACGCAACGCGCCGGCGGAGAAGATCGCGCCGCCAATGGATACCGACGTGCATTTGGGCCCAGCGACCACCGGCCAGGGCAATCATGATTGGAAGCAAGACAAGAAAGACGACAAAGCGAGCAGAAAACCCGACCCGCATGTCGGCGGCAAATAGCGTGGCGAGAGACGATCGCTATTTGGAGGTCAGTCTCAAAGGATAACGATACACGGGCGCCGCCCGCGCATTTATTGCAGACAATATGTCATTTGACATATGCGCATGCGCCCGCTGCATGCCGCTCCGCAGCGCGGAAGAGGAACATCCGCGTGCGCCGATCATTGACCTGATGAGCAATTCGGCAACAAAGAAACGAGGGACCCATGAACAAGGATCGCGTCGAAGGAAACATCGAGGAAGCGAAGGGCAAGGCCAAGGAAACCGCCGGCAAGATGACCGGCGACGAAAAGCTTCAGGGCGAAGGCCAGGGCGAGCAGATCGCGGGCAAGGCGCAGAACGCCTATGGCCAGGCGAAGGACGCCGCCCGCGAAGCCACCAAGCAGGCTGCCGACAAAACCCAGGAGGCGGCCGAGAAGGCCAAGGAGGCCGTCGAAAACAAGTGAGCGGCCGACCCACGCACTTGAGCCGGAAACCCGGCGCATGCGCCGGGTTTTTCCTTTATTGCGGGTGCATGGTGAGGTCGGCAACGACCGGCAGGTGGTCGGACAGCGAACGGGCCGCACGGTCCACGAAACTAGCCACCATGGCACTACCCGGCCGGCAATAGATGCGGTCGAGCCGCAGCAGCGGAAATGGCGCCGGAAAAGTGCGATAGCGCGTGCGCCCGCGCAAGATGCGCGAGAGCACGGCGCGCACCGAGCCCGGCCAAAACCAGTCATTGAAATCGCCGATCACCACCGCCGGCCCCTCGCCGGCCGCCAGGTTGATGAGCGCGCGTGCCTGCGCGCGCCGCTCGCGCACGCTAAGGCCCAGATGGGTGGCGACCACACGCAGCGGCCCCGCCGGCGTCTCCACATCGGCGCGGATGGCGCGGCGCGGCTCGCGCTCCTGGTACGAAATATCGCGCACCTCCTGGGTGCGCAGCGGCCAGCGGCTGATCAGAATTTGCCCATAGTCACCGTCCTTGGTGGTGACGGACTTGGCGCCGATGCCGTAGAGCCCGACGGCACCGGGCAGAAACTCGAACGGGTTGGCGCCGCCGGCGAGTGCGCGGCGCGAATCCACTTCCTGCAAGGCCACGATGTCCGGATCCCAGTTCCGCACCAATTCGACCACGCGACCGAGATCGAAGCGCGGGTTGCGCCCGAGCGCGCCATGGATATTCCAAGTCATGACGCGCAGTGCCGTCTGCCGCGGCACGGTCACGGCCGCATCCTCCAGTAGCGCGAGACCGCCGCCTGCACGGCGAGCGACAGCGCGACCCAGCCCGCAACGAAGAGAGCTAGCAGCGCAAGGTCACTTGTCGACGGCGAGGTGAAGACGCGGGCGAGCTGATGACCGACCGCGGAAATCATGATGAGCCCCGGCAGCATGCCGATGAGCGTGCCGGCGGCATAGGCGAGCACGGGGATGCCGCTGGCGCCGGCCACCAGATTGACCACGGTGAAGGGCGCGATCGGCACCAGCCGCACGGCGGCGACCGTCACCACGCCGCGCCGGGCGACGCGCTGGCGCAGCCGGTTGAGCGTCGGGCCCAGGAGATCGAGCAGCGTCCGCTTGCCGAGCGCGGCACCCACGGCATAGGTCGCGAGCGCGCTGGCGAGCGAACCGGCGGTGGCATAGCAAAAGCCCGTCACCGGCCCGAACACGGCCGCGGTGGCGCCGATCAGCACCGTGACCGGGAAACTCACCAGGCCGCCGGCCAGGAAGGCGCCGACCACCAGGACGGGCGCGGCATGGCTTTGGGCGATGGCCGCGAAAGCTGCCTTGACCGTATTCGGGTCGGCCAGCGGCACGAACTGCCAGGCCAGCGCCACGCCGAGCACCAACAGGCCGGCGGCCACCACCTTGGTCATGGTGCCGATGTGCCGCGCCGGCAGATAGCCGCCGAACGCCCGGGTGAGGAAAGACTCTGCTCCCACCGGCCTTTCCGGATCGGCAATGTTTTCGAACACGGCGGGCAGTTCGCCGGCGCGTTCGGGATCGTCGACGATGGGCTCGAGGCTGTGGCCGTCGCGGCGAAGCGCACGCGCGGCCGCGATGAGCGAGCCGCCGGCTTGCTCGATTGCGGCGCACGCCTCGTCGGCAGTGACGCCGCAATGATCGCCGATGAGGCGGGCACGGGTATGCGCGATGCGCCGGCGCTCGTTGTCGCTACCGGCGACGATCACCAGGTCGCATTCGGTGTCGGCGCCCATGGAGCGGTTGTTGAGATTGGCGGAGCCGACGCGCAGGATCGCGTCGTCGACGATCATGACCTTGGCGTGCACCATGGTGGCGACGCTGCGGCCGCCGTCGGCGACCTGCGGATGCGCCACGAGAACGCGGTCGCCGCCGGCCCGCTTCAGCGTCTGCGTGAAGCGAACGCGGCCCGCCAGCATGCTGTGCGCCTCGAGCCAGGAATCGTGCGAGTCAAGCGTCACGATCAGCACTTCGAGTTCGGGACGCTCGGCCAGGCGCTGCGCCAGCCGCTCGGCGATACGCGGCGCGGTGAGGAACTGGTTTTCGATGTAGATCGAGCGCTCGGCCGCATCGATGGAGTCGAGGAAGAGCTGCTCGACCTCATAGTGCTCCGGCTCGTCCTCATAGCGCGGCTGCGTGCGGGCAATGCCGACGGTGACGTGCTCGAAATCCGGCGCGACCTGCGCGGGCCAGGGATCGTTGCCGCATTCCGCCGGCGCGAGCGTCTCGCAGGCCGCGTTCTCCCAGCGCGCGCGCACCAGGTCGCCGAGCGCGCGCGCCGCCTCCCCGTCCACCATCATCTGCACGTCGTGGAATGGCCGGTACGGCTTGCCGGCCGGATCGACGCGGCGCGGCTCGTCGATGCTGTGCGCGCTGGTGTCCCAGCGCCGGATGGTCATGTCGATGCCGCCGCTGAAGGCCAGTGCATCGTCGACCACCACCAGCTTCTGGTGCTGCGAGGAGCCGAGCGGCACGCAATCGTCCATGCACAGGCGGATGCCGCGCGGCGTATTCCAGCGCAGGGTCAGGGTAGGAAACGGATCGCGCTCGGCGGCATAAACGACGGAGAAGTCCCAGAGCAGCAGGCGGATGTCGAGCTCCGGCCGCTCCTGCGCCAGCGCGCCCAGAAATTCGGCAAACTGCTCCGGATAGCCGTCGTCGGGCGCGCCGTCGCCGCCGGTGAGACGCGTCTGGCTGTGAATGTCCCAGCCGGCCACCAGGATCGAGCGCCGCGCCTGGATCATGGCGGCGCGCACGGCGCCGAAATAGGCCGCAGCGTCGACAAGGATGGCCGCGCGTTCCGCCTTTGCCGTACACCATACGTTCCGGCCAGGCGTAAGATTCATGCGGTGGCGGTGTTCTTCCGGTTCAGGGTCATGCCGCGCAGATGACGCGCGTCTGTGTCTAACGCGACAACGGAACTTTTGTTCACCCGCCCCGCCGGGAGTAGACTCAACGATCATGTCGCACCGCTCCGAGGTCAGCGCCGGCATTCTCGCCTTCCGTCGCAACCGCGCGCTGGAGCTGCTGCTCGTTCATCCCGGCGGACCCTATTGGCGCAACAAGGACGCGGGCGCCTGGTCGATCCCCAAGGGCATGGTGGAATCCGGCGACCTGCTGGCCTGCGCCAAGCGCGAGTTCAACGAAGAGACGGGGCTGACCGCGGACGGCGCGTTCATCCCGCTCAAACCGATCCGGCAGAAAAGCGGCAAGACCGTGCACGCCTTCGCGCTCGAAGGCGACTTCGATCTGAGCGGCTTCGCCAGCAACGAGTTCGAGATGGAATGGCCGCCGCGCTCGGGCAAGCGGCAGAGCTTTCCCGAGGTCGACCGCGTCGCCTATTTCAAGGTCGCGAC
>JARRNI010000032.1:0-23237 GCA_037385125.1 Pseudolabrys sp. | reverse complement strand
CACTGTTCATCGCTGAGCCAGAAAAGATTGGATCGCATCGCCTCGCTCCGAATCAAACACCCAGAGCGAATCAGCAACCGATTCACACAGCAACAATTTTATTGGGTCTTGGCCCTAATTGATATAAAAATCGCCGAGCACTGCGGCCGCATTGTCAAGACCACCGGCGACGGGATGCTGGTGGAGTTCGTGAGCGTCGTCGATGCGGTGCGCTATGCGGTCGACATCCAGCGCGGCATGGTCGAACGCAATGCCGATGTGGCTCCCGATCGTCGCATCGAATTTCGCATAGGCATCAACGTCGGCGACATCATCAGCGATGAGAATGATATCTACGGTGATGGCGTCAATGTAGCAGCACGCCTACAAGCACTCGCCAAGTCGGGCGGGATTGTGGTTTCGCGCAATGTTTACGACCAGCTGCGCGACAAGTTGAGCTTCGGCTTTGAAGACATGGGCGAGCAGACCGTTAGGAATATTACACGGCCGATCCGTGTCTACAGCGTTTCCCTCGTGGAGGATGCACCGCCTGCCGTGGCGGCTGCCAAGACTGAACTCTTAAGTGCTGATCGGCCATCGATCGCCGTGCTGCCGCTCGCCAATATGACCGGCGATCCGGAGCAGGATAATTTTGCCGACGGCGTCTCCGAGGACATCATCAACGACCTGTCGAAGCTACGCTTGTTTTTCGTCATGGCCCGCAATTCTTCGTTCGCCTACAAGGGCAAGTCAAACGACGTGATGCGCGTCGCGCGCGAGTTGGGTGTGCGTTACGTACTAGAGGGCAGCGTGCGCAAGGGCGGCAATCGCTTACGCATTACCATCCAGCTAACCGACGCCGCAATCGGTAATTACATCTGGGCCGCCCGCTACGATGGCGACCTGACTGATATCTTCGCCTTGCAGGACGAGATCACGAAGAAGGTCGTCTCCGCGATAGAGCCCAGGATTCTGGAAGCCGAGGGCATCCGCTCCCAAAACGGCTCGCCAGAGGATATCGGAGCGTGGGATTTAGTGATTCAAGCGAGTTCGCTATTCTGGCGATTGACCAAGACGGAAACTGAAATCGCAATCGAAACTCTCAAGCGGGCGGTCGAGCGCTACCCTGACTATGCGCCGGCACAAAGCACGTTGGCCTTCGTTCTGCTAATTTCAGGTTATCACGGGTGGCGCCCGATGGGCCCCCAATTGCAACACGCCGCGAGTCTCGCTGCCCGGGCTGCCGAACTTGATAATAGCGACCCATGGGCACATCTCGCCCTAGGATTTGCAGCGTTCGTGAAGCGGCAGACCAACGTGGCGACGGTAGAATTCCGTCGCGCCCTCGAGATCAACCCAAAATTCGCAGCCGCTCACGGCTACCTCGGTTGGACGCTCGCGTTCGACGGCAATACCGAGCAGGCGATCGTCCATTTGGAGGAAGCAATCCGTATGAGCCCGCGCGACCCGCAGAATGCAATCTTCAACACCGGTCTCGCAGTCTCCCATTATCTCATAGGACACTACGCCGAGGCGGTCGAATATAGTCGCAAAGCCCTACGACAGCATCCTGCATTCACAGCAGGCTATCGCATTCACTGCGCAAGCTTGGCGCAGAACGGGCAAATCGATGAGGCTCATGAGGCTCTTGCCCGTTTAATAGAATTGCAGCCCGATCTCTCGATTGCCTGGATCGAGCAGAAAGCCCCCTATACGTCGGGTACGATGCAAAAATTTGTCGAGGGCATGCGCCTGGCTGGTCTGCAGTAGCTCGCGCGTTTCGTCAGAATAAGGGCAAAATTGGTTACAAAAGTGTTCCATCTCGATTATGAAATTACCGTGATGCCGCCCTACGAATATCCCGCGGACCACCGGCTGAGGTCGCTGAAGCGCCAATAGCGGACTCATGCACCACACCAAACAAGATCTTCGTCGGTAGGATCGACCGCGGCTTCGAGTTTCTTGGCTATCACTTCAACCACGCCGGATTGTAGGTCGCCAAAAGACCTTGATCGACTTCATCGAGCAAGCGTCTTAGCTAGCCGCTGCACGCCGTCAGGCATTTCACCGCCTGAGATGTGTAGGATTACTATGGATATATACGCCCGGATGAGCACCGTGGGGATGGCGCACTCTTTTTATTGAAATTGATCCGCTGGCAGAGCCCTGCGCGCCCGAGAAGGATTGAGCGGGATTAGGACCGGTCTCCCCCTTTAAGCCACCTTGGCTCTTTCCTTTGTTTGGTACATATCCTTCGAAAGCCGCGTGGGCATGCGTCGTCAGAACCGGAGCGAGAGCGATGGCCGTCAGTACGGCCGTCATTATAAGGATTGCAGGTTTCACAGTCCGCTTCCTTATTGGCCAGAGATGTCGCGACAGCGTGCCACTTTTGCATTGACACGATCGGGTTATAAAGGGCCAGGAATTGCAGCTCCGCCTATGCGCCGTTGGCTTATCATGCCTTTTTTTATTTGAGCGGTCAGAACATCTGGTGGCATCGAGAACTAGGACTCGACTTTCTGAAGTTCGCATCGGGTCAAAGGCGGCCCAAGCGTGATGTCCGCGTGACGTCCGCTTACCGTCCCAACCTCACCATGACTGCGGAATTGCCGGTTCGGCAGCAACGGGCCAGAAGCGGACGAGCGGCCCACTCTTAACTGAGTTGTTGCTAGTCGGGCATTTCAGCCCGAACCTTCCATGGACGCCAGTCAGTCGCTGCCCGCAAAAACACCTGCTAAGCAATGTCATTTGCAGACAAGGTTCATCCGATTTGAGCAAGGTCGGTCCTAAGATTTCGTTTCCAGGCGAGCGCTCCTTGTGCATCGGCCAGTTCAAGAGCAGCACTAAGCTGTTGGGCGGCGGCTGAGCCGGAGCCACGCGCCTTCGAAACCTGCGCCTGGATGCGCATAAGCTCTGGCACACACCAGGCCTCACCGGACGCTTCGCATTCGGTCAGCGCTTCCAAAACGCTTGCGTCAGCGTCATCGTAGGCGCCGCAAGCGAGCTGTCCCTCGGCCAGAACAGCCGCAAATATGCTGTTGTAAAGAACGAAGCCGCCGTCCCGAAGCGACCGCATGGCCGCCTTGAGCAAGGCGATACCTTCCGCCGGCCGATGCCGACGGATCAGGAGCTCGCCTTCGAAGGCGTCGGCATAGGTCCGCCACACATCTAGTGAATTCAGCATCGTATAAGCACGCAACATGCCGATGTAACGCTCCGCGAGATCCAGGTTTCCCGTCCAGAGAGCGACGAAGCATGCGGCATCGGACAAAACATGCGCCAGCGAGGGAACGTGATCAAGCTTGAGCGCGTCGTCCAGCATGTGATCAACCAATGCGACGGCGTCGTCGGTGTGCCCTAGCAGCCAAAGCGTTCTCGCCAGGGTTATCTGCGCCATCAGTTGCTGATCGTATTGAAACCGGACGAGATGCGAACGCTGTGCCGGCGCTACATAATGCTGAAGCATGTGCTCCGTGCACCGGCGCGATTCCGCGAACCGGCCAACAAAGTGTAACGAGTGACCGCGAAGCCGCTGCGCGACCGCTTTGTCCGCCGGATTTGCCGTCGATGCAGCGAGCGCGGCGAAACGTTCGGCGAGATCGAGTGCCTCTCTGGCCGCGCCCCGATTGCGGCGATCCACCCACAACGCCCACAGCGCACGAAGCTGATAATCGGTGTCGCCAAGCGAGATAGCCAGTTCCAAGGTTTCATTCCAAGCCGCGGCACCATGCGGAAGTCCGCTGATGGCACGCATTTGCGGCCAACCGAGCACCGCATAAAGCCGCATCAGAATGCGGCGTTCCGGATTCGGTTGCGTTCTGAGCCAGCTTATTGCGTGCTCCACTCGCGCCAGCCCCTCGTCGAGAAGCGAATAATGAAACCAAAGCGGCGCAGCGTCAGCGGTCAGCTCGACACCAATGCCGGCATCACCTTCCCACGAGAAACTCCAATCCAGCGCGGCCCGTAAATTCCCGAGCTGATTGGAATATTCGCGCAACCAATCCGCTGTCGGACGGACGTCCCATTCACTGTCAGCCTTTTTGAATATCATTCGCAAATACTCTGCGTGATTGCGGCGAATGAGATTTGCTTCGCCGCTCAGGACGAGCTTTTCGTGCGCGTAGGATCGCGTGGTTTCTAGCAGGCGGTATCTCGGCATTTCGCGATCGACGCGCGCCACCAAGAGCGACTTGTCGAGAAGGCTCGCCAATCGATCACCGAAATCCGCGTCTGATGTATCACGACCTGCAATCGCTCCGGCATCGCCGGCCGTAAAGTCCCCCTTAAATACAGAGAGGCGGTTGAGCGCGATCTGTTCGTCCTGAGATAAGAGGTGATAGCTCCAGTCCAGCGTCGCCCGGAGTGTTTGGTGACGTGGAAGAGCCGTGCGACGTCCATGTATTAGCACGCGAAAGCAATCTTCGAGCGACTCGGCGAGTCCCTGCATTCCCAAAGTAGCTAATCGTCCCGCGGCCAACTCGATCGCCAAGGCAATGCCATCGAGGCGCCGACAGATCGCTGTCACGATGTGCGCATCTTTGTTGGAAAGTTCGTAGCCGCCGAGCGCCAGAGCGGCGCGGTCTTCAAACAGTTCGACCGCCGGATAGCGCCGCGCCTCTTGGGCCGAGATGTTCTGCCGATCCAGTGGCACATCAAGGGCTGCCAGGCGGTGAACCCATTCTCCTTTGGCGCGGAGCGCCTCTCGCGAAGTGGCGAGAATAGTCAGCGCCGGCGCGCGGCCCAGCAAGTTCTCGACAAGAGCGGCGCTGGCGTCGATCAGGTGCTCGCAATTATCAAGCACAACCAGAACACGGCTTGTGTGGATGGCATTGGCGATTTCGTCCGCGAGGTCATGACCGCGCACGTTCAGTCCCAAAGCAGTTGTGAGGGCAGTCCAAACTTGCGTTGCGTCTTCGATCGGGGCGAGGTCGACAAACGCGACGGCGTCGAACGTCGTCCGTAGGTGCTCTGCCAGTACGGACGCAACCGTCGTCTTACCGACACCGCCAGCCCCTACCAGAGTTATGAGACGCCGTCGGCCTGCTTCGACGGCAAGGTCACCTATCACCTCGTCACGTCCGACGATACGCGCGATCTGCGCCGGCAATGGCTGTGGACTAAGGATTTTGTCAGGGGGTTTCGCCGACGCTTGCGTCGTGCTCGTTTGTACTTCGGAGACAAAACAATAACCGCGGCCTGGTACGGTCGTGATGTACTGCTCTTCGTCTCCGCCCAAAGCTTTGCGAAGCGCCGACATCGCCACGCGCAATGCCGTTTCATCGACGTGGGCACCACGCCAGACCGTTCGTGTCAATTCCTCTCGTGAGAGGATTTCGCCCGGGTGCGAAGTCATCACAATCAGGACATCCAGCGCGCGGCCGCCGAGCTTGACCCGCTGTCCGTTCCGCCAGAGCGCACGCGCGGCAGGTGCGAGCTCAAACTGCCCGAACCTCAAGCGTTCTTTCGTGATCTGATCCGATTTTAACATCATGCGCTGCTTGGGTGATTGCCCGTAAGGAAAACTCCCATTTGCGGCAGCAGGCCACTCAGCATCATACGCCATCCGGTTCGTTCGTAACAACTATTCACATCTGTTCACTCTGCGGCTGGCCGCGCTTGTGCCACCGTTCATTCGCAGGCCTGAAAGACGGCTTCGCCAACGGGAGTGCATAGCCATGAACAGTTCAAATCGTGAGAGCCACGGCCCAACGCGCCGTGATGTCCTTGGCGGAGGCGTCGGTGCCGTCGCCTTGGCAGCTCTCTTTCCATCCACCCCGACTTGGGCCGCGACAAAGGCCCGGAACGAAGGAATTACAGACATGACGATGAACAGCGGCTACGTAAAAACCAAAGATAGCGTCGAAATCTTCTACAAGGACTGGGGCTCAGGCCAGCCTTTGGTCTTTCATCATGGTTGGCCTCTTTCGGCTGACGACTGGGACGCCCAGATGATGTTCTTCCTTTCCCAGGGCTATCGCGTCATTGCGCATGATCGTCGCGGTCACGGCCGCTCCACGCAAACCGCCACGGGCAACGAGATGGATACCTATGCGGCCGATGTTGGCGCCGTGGTCAAACATCTCGACCTAAAGGGAGCAGTTCATATCGGTCATTCCACCGGCGGCGGTGAAGTGGCGCGCTATGTTGCGAAAGCTGAGCCCGGACGCGTCTCCAAAGCGGTGTTGATCGGCGCGGTTACTCCGATCATGGTCAAATCGGAAAAGAATCCCGGTGGCTTGCCGATCGAGGTATTCGACGGCTTCCGCGCGGCGTTGCTCGCAAACCGGGCCCAGTTCTACTACGACGTGCCGGCGGGGCCGTTCTATGGCTTCAATCGTCCCGGCGCAAAGGTCAGTCAGGGCTCCATCTGGAACTGGTGGCGCCAGGGCATGATGGGCGGCGCCAAGTCCCACTATGATTGCATCAAGGCGTTCTCGGAAACCGACTTCACCGAGGATCTGAGAAAAATCGACGTACCTACGCTCGTGATGCACGGCGAAGACGACCAAGTCGTGCCGTTCGCCGATTCCGGTCCGCTGTCGGCAAACCTTCTGAAGAAGGCGACGACGAAGTTCTATTCCGGCCTGCCGCACGGCATGTGCACCACGCACCCGGAGATCATCAACAAGGACCTCCTGGCTTTCATCAAGGCTTGATCCGCTTGACCCGATGAGCCCGCTGCTCGCGCGGTGGGTTCATCGCACGTTCCAATATTCTGGAAGGTCCAAGACCCATGGCCAATCAACTGACAATCCAAACTCCCGACGGTTCGTTTGAGGGCTATATTGCTCGCGCGGCTGTGCTGCCTGCGCCGGCGGTTGTCGTCTTGCATGAGGTTTTCGGCGTTAACGACGATATCCGCGCGACGTGCAACGAACTGTCGCAACAAGGGTTCCTCGCGTTTGCGCCCGACATGTTCTGGCGCTTGGAGCCGGGTGTTGACCTCAGCGTGAGGTCCGAAGCCGACTGGCAGCATGGCTTGCGCCTGTACCGGGCATTCGATCGGAAGAACGGCGCCAAGGATGTGAAGGATGCCGCGCGCGCCGTTTCCGAACTGCCGGAATGCACAGGAAAGGTTGCCCTCCTGGGTTATTGCCTCGGCGGACTGATGGCGTTCCTGACGGCCGCGCGTTACGGGGCGGATGCCGTGGTTTCTTATCACGGCGGCGATACGGAAAAATACCTAAACGAAGTTGGCAATCTGGAAGCGCCCTTGCTCATGCATCTCGCAGAAGAGGACGAGTTCATTTCGAAGCATGCGCAGACCAAGATCAAGGCAGCGTTCGCAAACAGTTCAAATGCCGTCGTCTACAGCTATCCCGGCCAGAACCACGCCTTCGCGCGGCACAACGGCGCGTATTACAATGCCGCCGCTGCCGCACTTGCGAATAGCCGTACGAGCGAATTCCTGACCCGAATGTTGCGATAGGACCGGCCCTGATTGCGCCATGAAGCGGGCATTGACCGCGTCGAATTCCATGTCGGCTAAGGGCCATAGGCGGACATGCAGAGTCAAAGTGGAACGACATGTCTCTTTCTTGCAAATACCTCGACCCGGCCGGATGAGAGGACACGTCTTTCAATTTCAATCTGTTCGTGATCTTCGAAGTCACCAAGGTCCCTGTCGCAGTCGGGCAAGATCAGAAGCTTACGACGATGGATCTCTGCAATGACAAAGTAGATTGGCCCATCGGCTTTGGTTTGCTGCTTTGCCTTAGCTGCCCAAGCCTTTATCTTCGGGTAATATGGCGGCGATAACCAATTGTTGGGGTAATCAGGATCCGCGTGAACACACAGCGCTTGGTGTCCACCTGGCATAGCAAGCGATTGAAGAACAATTTTTGATCTTTCGGGTTGCCATTCCGGCCCTAAGGTCTCAATCAGCAGCCAATTGCAGAAGAAGTCGCGACAAATAGAAGGTCGCGACGCATGAATAGAGCAGCCCTTTTCTGGAATGCAATGTTTGCAGAGCACCGAGCGAGGGCTTCCCACTTCGGGAACGGCAAAGATCTTGCAACACAACGTACACGAGCCGCAACCACGGCCCGCCACAATTTTGGACTCCAATGGCGAAACGTCGGGATGTGTTGCAGGTATCATCCTTGTCCGTTACACGAAATACATCAGTTCCAGAAGTGGTAATTCAACCCAATCTGGATAGTGTGCGCACTGTTATTGGGGGATTGAACATCGAAACTGGCGTTGAGCGGGTATTGCGGCTTGCCCAGGAAGAATCGAAATTTGGTTGTGGAGGCCACTGCATCATCGAAGTTCAAATAGTCATATTCGAGTTTGACGCTCCATTTGCGGTCTAAAGCCCATTCAAACCCACCACCGACGGTCCAGCCGGTACTTCGTCTTCCAGTGGACACCGGCAAAGGACGCCTGTCTGAAACATTGTCAGGCACCTTTGAGCTTCATTCAGCAATATGGCGGCTTCCGTCGCGATCCCCTGGGATCGCTCGCGGTTGGCTTTCGCAGCGGGGCTTTTTGCATCGGATGCTGCTGGGCGCTGATGGCGTTGCTGTTCGTGGGCGGCGTGATGAACATCGTCTGGATCGCGGGGCTGACCATTTTCGTGTTGCTGGAAAAGGTCGTGCCCGCGGGCCGGAGCATTTCGCGCGCTTCGGGAGCAGGTTTGACGATATGGGGTGTGTGGCTGCTAGTCGGAGCCATGACGTAGCTCATCGGTCGGGAAAACGCGATCTGGCAGGGTCACAGCACATTGGTTCGATAGCCGGCAAAGCAGCCTCAGGTCAAAGGAGAAAATTAGGGCCCGGGGAAAGGAGTATTGCGCAGACAATCGCTGAATGCGATGCGCAATGTTGCGACGGGGCGGCACCAATCTGTCCAGTGCTCGAAACCCTGGAGTCCTGAATGGCTATCGTCAGTTCACTTCGATGGCCGGTTCATCCTGTCGCGCCAGCGCTTCAAGGCTATCAAGGTCCACGCCGCCTCGACCAGCCCGAACGGCCAGGCACCTTGCAGGAATCCGTAAGCCGAACCCATGGCGCAGGCGCTGGCGAATGCTAGGACGAACCAATGGCTGCGTTCTTCAAGCGAATAGAACAGGAGCATGGCCGAGACGGCGGCCAATCCGAACAGGCTCAGGTTATTGAGCGCGAAATGGCTTAACGTATGTTGAATGGTCGCACCTTGCTCAGTGCCAGTCCGCAGAAAGGTGCGCCATCCCTGGCTAGGTGGCCCCCATCGCTTGACCATGTATTTGCCACCGTCGACTGTGCGACCTCGATGCCGAGCTTGAGCAGCTCGCCATGGATGTGCGGGGCATCCCAAATCGGGTTCTCGATGCTCATGCGCCGGATCAAAGCGCGTAGCCTGCCATCGATCTGCGGGGGAGGCGATTCCCTCACCTCAACAATGCGGATTGGGTTTTCGCTACACACCGGCTGATGGTGTGTGCTTTTGCGCACAAATTAAAGAGATCGACTAAGTTAGCGGGCTAACTAGCAGTCATTCTTTCCGATGCGGATTGCGACGGTCGCCGCGCCGGTTGGATTTTCGCACGTAGGAAATTAAAGCCTCGGGGTGATTATGTTTGACCTTGAGGGCGGCAATTAATGCATCTTCGGCTTCGATCGTCAAAGCCTGTGATCGTTTCCCAAGTCTCAAGCCAACGGTATACTCAGTCATGATGCTACCCTCTGCTTTCCCGCCGAGCGTGAGCCTAGTGAAGCATACGCAAATCTGGTAGGCTACCATTGCTGAGGGAGGAGAACTCGTTTGACCTATATCGTCAATGAATCTTGCATCAAGTGCAAGCTCATGGATTGCGTGGAGGTTTGCCCCGTCGATTGTTTCTACGAGGGCGAAAACATGCTCGTCATTCATCCCGACGAATGTATCGATTGTGGGGTATGCGAGCCGGAATGTCCGGTAGAAGCGATCAAGCCCGACACCGAGGCAGGGACCGAAAAGTGGCTTCAGCTCAACGCTGATTACGCAAAAATTTGGCCCAATATAACTATCAAACGGGACCCTCCTGCAGACTCAAAAGAATGGGAAGGAAAGCCGGATAAGCTTCAATATTTTTCACCAAACCCGGGCAGTGGGGATTAGTGGCCAAAAGCCCCCAGGCGATACGGACGTTCCCTGGTCTTGCCGAAGGCCCGCCCGGCGTCGAAGGCACTCTTGGTGTGGCTGCTGATTGGGAGTGACCCATGTTCAGTCTGATCTCGGGCAATATTCCCAAGTCACTCTGGGTCATACTCAGCCATGCTGATACCAACCAATGGGAGCCGAACCTCTTCCGCAACACGACTCATAGGGCATAGGTGCCCTAGTTGCTAGGGCGGGCGTAGGGGCCGCGGGCATAGTGCCTCGCCGTTAGGGCGGGCGTAGGTGATGTACCGCGAATTTCCTAATCAGCATTCCCGCAAAGTCTGATCGCTAATTCACTGAAAAAGGTCACCAATTGAGGCGGTCTCTCTATTGCAGCGCCGTTGTTGGGCCGCGCCTTTGTAGTAACCCAAAACGCACAGTCGGATTGCAGAGGATAAAGTCCCGCGGCGGCGTCCCATGTTGATCGAACTGAGTAGGTGAGAGATCGTGACATTGCGGCTTTTAGCGATCTCTTCCAATCCGTCCCAAAATGCGTCTTCGAGGCTGACGGTAGTTTTGCGACCGCCAATGACAACTGACCTGTTTACGACTGCTGATTTCATGGCCGTCCCCTGATCAATTGGCACGGAAATTCTATTGCTAATTGTATCGGGGGTGTCGCAAATTGCCGATTGTCGGATGGCCCGCGAGGTGCGTGCGCATGATGCGTCCGATCACGTGTTTGCGGTCGAGCACATCAAAGGCGTCGGCGCGCCATTGGCCACCTTTTGCATGTTTCCCGGGCACCACCATAATCATGCCAAAAGCCAGATCCTTACCGCTGCTCGGCTCGCGATGGGATGGCTATTGACGACCAGCGGAGAGTTGCATCGACTAAAACCATGTCGGGCGCGACAATCAGGCATTTCCTGTAGGTCCATGGTGACTATATTGATGGTCCCTGCTAGCGCGGCTCTCAATTGCTAACTGGAAATGAATGCAGAGAAGATCCCGGTCCTTGAGCGCAATCGGAACGCCGAATAGTTGGCACTCGGAGACCGGGGGGCTCACGCTTGTTAGATCGCGGCAGATTGTTCCACCGAGGTGCGCGCAGTCCTGGCAAACACCAAAGCGCTGATGCGCCCCGCTCGCGGCCACAGCGGTCAGCACCTGCTGCAAAGCGAGGTGCATCGCAGCTCGCGCTTTCGCATCGAGCATCGCAATGGCCCGTACTAAAACCTCGAACGGATCACGAGCAAGCGCTCTTTTGCCCTTGCTCGTAAGTTGCAGGCTAATGCTCCGCCTGTCCGCCTTGGACCGCCGCCGGATCAAATATCCACCTGCCTCAAGTGCCTTAATGGTTTCTGATGCAGTGCCACGGGTTGTCGCTTGAAACTCCGCAAAAGCCGACGGGGTCCGCGAGAACGGGTTGGCACGTGCGAAGTAACGGAGCGCCATCCATTGAGCGGGACTGAGCTCACCGTCATAACCCTCGGCTTGCACTAGCCGTCCCGCCTGCACCAAAAGCTCTGCGGTTTTGCGCGCTGGCATGATTACCTCATACAAAATAGTACGGTTTCGAAATCAAATTGACAAGGGGCCTGAGATGCGGATAATTTTGTTGCGAAACTAGTGGGTTGAAATCGCCGACAGCGGGTGGACGTTATGGGTCGGCTGGCTAGTGTTGATTGGAGCGCGACGGCCGAGTCCGGCCTCGTCCATTACTTCTCGAAAATCCGCCGGTTTCCGATGCTGGATCCGGCTGAAGAATACACGCTGGCCAAACGCTGGCGCGAGCGCGGCGACGATGAGGCAGCGAACAAGCTGGTCACCAGTCACCTGCGCCTGGTTGCCAAAGTCGCCAGGGGCTATAGCGGCTACGGCATGCCAATCGCTGACGTGATTTCGGAGGGCAATATCGGCCTGATACGGGCCGTCCAACGCTTTAACCCCGAACTGGGCTTCCGGCTGGCGACCTACGCCGTCTGGTGGATCAGGGCTTCGATTCAGGAATACATCCTGTGCTCGTGGTCGTTGGTAAAGATCGGCACGACGGCTAATCAAAGAAAACTGTTCTCCAACCTGCGCAAGGCCAAGAGCAAGATCTCCGCGCTCGAGGAAGGCGACATGCCCCCCGAGCAGGTCCAGGTGATTGCCAAGCAGCTAGGCGTCACTGAGCAGGACGTGATCGACATGAACGGTCGCCTCACCGGCGACGCCTCCCTAAACGCCCCGGTCCGCAACGACATCGCAAGCGCTGAGTGGCAGGACTGCCTAATGGACGAAAACGTGGACCAGGAGATGGCGCTTGCCGAGAGCGACGAATTCGACCACCGCCGCCAGGCTCTCGCTTACGCCCTCTCAGTGCTCGACGTTCGGGAGCGGCGTATCTTCGAGGCGCGCCGGCTTGCGGAACAACCAATTATGCTCAAGGAGCTTGCTGACGAGTTTGGCATCTCACGTGAACGCGTACGCCAGATAGGCGCAACCGCCCTGGAGAAGGTGCAGAGGGCGGTGAAGAGCCGGGCCATGATGGAAAATCCCGCACCTATTCGAGCGCATTAATTTTCAACCGTTTCCCATTCGTTGGAGAAACGGCCGCGGCGCAGCATGATGGGCATCGACCGAAAGCGCGCCCGTGGTTGCAGCGATTCGTCCGCGCTGCCGCTGAAGAAAGCGTTTGCTTACAGCTTCACCGCATAGCTGCAACTAGTCGGATAGAGGATCTTTGACCCAATGGGAGCCGTCCTGATAATCGGCGCAAGCAGAGGGATCGGTCTCGAAACGGTAAAACTTGCGCTCAAGGCGGGATATTCGGTGCGCGCGCTGTCACGATCAGCGACCGCGATTCGGCTGCATGATCGCAGGCTTGAAAAGCTGGATGGCAACGCACTTAATCCGGACACGATCGAGCGGGCGCTGGTCGGGGTCGGTGCCGTCATTCAGACACTGGGCGTACCGAGGGCTCCGAAGCAGATCCTAGGCCGAACACGCTTGTTTTCCACCGCCACGCGCGTCCTGGTCGATGCGATGGAGGCAACTGGGGTAAAACGCTTGATTTGCGTCACTGGCTTGGGAGCCGGCGACAGCCGCGGGCATGGTGGGCCCCTCTACAATGCTGCTCTCTGTATCTTTCTCGGCCGTGTCTATGCCGATAAGGACGTGCAGGAGCGCATCATTCGTCGGAGCCGGCTCGACTGGACGATTGTGCGTCCGACAATTTTGACCAACGGACCGCGCACAGGAAGATTTCGCGTGTTAGTCAATCCGCGCGACTGGACCCCCGGCTTTATCTCTCGGGCCGATGTGGCAGACTTTCTCGTCAAGCAGATCGACGATGAGAGCCTTCTTCACAAGGCACCAGTCCTGCGGGGCATCCGCTATTGAAGCGTTAAGCCAGATAGGATCCCGACCACGATTAACACCAACACGAGTACCGCCGCCGCTAAAACAGCAGTCTCGATTGGTTTGCGCCTCGGGGCCATGTTGGAATTATAGCTTCGAGCTATCGACATTTAAGGGCAGCATCACTGACCATTTTGCCGAATGGCCGATGCGTGGCAGGGTACCGCCCGGTCGGGCTGCTGGGCGCGCCCCCTACCTAACGAGCAAAAAGCCCCCGGCGGCGAAGGCCAAAGAGGCCGCGCTAAACACGTCTGGCGCGGCCTCTTGCGTTTGAACCGACCCCAAATTTCCTGCAGCCGCCGCCTCTTTGGCGACATCATGGCGTTGGCGGTATCAAAAAGGCAATGTGCCCAAGCTTAAATGGTTCTATTTCGGAAGCTGAACTCGCGCCGAGAGGGCCGCGCATTCACGCGTGGCCCAGAGCTACAAGACAACCCAGTGTTGTCACGAGTGCGTATCGTCGGGTGGGAATCTGCATTGTACAGACCTCGGTATACCAACCCATCATTCGCCTTAATGATTACTAACCGAATCCGTCCACATCACCAGCTGCTCGCTATCATTACTGCGCGTGGACCAGCTTGACGAAGACGTCAAACATGACGAGACTGATGCGCAGTGCCGGGGACTGGTTTGGCTTGCCTCTTTCCAGTCGCTATGCACGGGAGCTCCAGCTGAGAAGCTAGGGCTCTTTGCATTGATGCTTGTTGCCTCGATTTGCAACTATTCTCGTAAGTCAATCGGTCGACCATGATGACACGTCGGCCGGCAATCGTGGCGTTTGCATGATACTGGCGCTCGCACTTGTATTATGCGGGCCAAGCGGCAGGGGCTGTTCGGCCAGCATGGCCTTAATCACAACTTCGTGCGCAACGGCGGGATCGAGCCCGTGTCTCGCGGCGCCCAATTTTTGGAAAACCGACCCCATATGGATTTCACATTGTGAAGGGAAATGTCGAGGCGGCACGCAATCGATTTCTCGGTCATTCCGTCAAACATAGCTGCAAAAACCTCCAGCTCCTGTGGCGTAAGAAGCGCTTGCTCATCGCTCTCGTGAAGCCCGAGCCAGTTAGTGGCTGCTTCCGGGGTCGGCTAAGGCGGACGTCACGGAGACCCGCCGGGTGAGTCCACCGCCGATGTAATTGGCAGGATGAATTGAAACAACGCGCCGCCTTTCTCGCCAGAACGCGCCGAAAGTTGGCCGCCATGACGCTCAATAATCATCCGGCAGATAGCCAGCCCCAATCCGATTCCGTTAGGCTTCTTCGTAACGAAGGCAATCAAATATGTCATCTCCTGCTTCTGGGTCAATTCCCGGTCCTGAGTCTTCAACTGACACCGCTATTGCGTCGCGGCCATGCTGCTCAGTTTTCAGACGCAATACCCGACTTCCCTCTTTATTCACGTCCATTGCTTCGATCGCATTGCTGGCCAGGTTAAGCAGGACTTCCTGCAATTGGCCCTTATGGCCCATGACAAGCGGCAGTTCAGACGTCAATTCGATGCGAGTTGTAACGCCATGGTCATTCAAATCTGCACGCAAGATACGTAATGCTCCAGGAATGATCTCGTTCACATCAATCGGCTGCATTCCCCGATCGCTGCTTCTAACCAAAGCACGGATGCTCTCGAATACCTCGCTAGCACGATGGCCGTCACGAACGATAGCATTCAGAGACGACCGCGCTTCTTCAAGATTTGGCGCCGACATTCCAAGAAATCGCAGCGCTGAACTGCCATTCATCACAATAGCTGCAAGAGGCTGCCTAACCTCGTGGGCAATTGAAGCCGCCATCGCTTCTATGTTTATCAATTTATTATTCTGTTGACGTCGCAGCATCATGTTTGAGTGCGCCAGGCGCGCGTAAAGTCTCGCTGCCTCTACGAGCAATATCACCAACACAATGGTCGCCGTGATAAGCGAAAATATGGGGCCAAAATAAAATCCTAGACTAAAACGAACATTACTGAACAATCCAACCAGCAGAAGCTCCATCATCAACGCACAGGCCACGACCATAAGCCATAGATCAAGCACCGAGCGTCGACGGGTCCACAGCAATGCAAGCGCCATGGCATTCATCAAAAAAATTAATAAAGCAATATAATGCGCCAAAGGCGCTTGGTTGGTTCTGCTAAGGAAAAGTGTTGGCAATAGCCCGTATCTCGCCGTAGTAATCCACGTTAGTCCAAACACCAAACAGACTACGATCGCCACGCTCCAGCCAACTGCGGATAGGGTCGAATCTGGTGTCTCGGTGTTTGTATAATATTCGTCCTTTAGCCAAGCGTAGACGATCAGGCCTAGGGCGAAGCCCATGTGCCAAAAGACATACAGCCACGCGGCGGTTTCGGAGCCAGCGCCGAGAAGACCTGTTGGCGCAAGCCCGCCAGGAATGCTGAGCGCGTGTGGAATGGCAATAAGTGCCGCAAAAAGATAGCCACTAGCCAACGCTAGAAGTGAGCGTGAAGGAACTATCGAGAATTGAGAGAACAACAAACTTGAAGTGATGAGGTTGTTTACAAATATCATGGCCAGTACCGGCAAAATGACCGCGTCAACGTGGGGGAGGGGTGTTGCTGCAAACGGTGCCAAAAATGAATAGAGCTGTCGTGACGGCGAGCGCCGACCAGCGTTGTTCGGGCGTCGGTGGTAGGCCTACCAGCAATATCTTTGACTCATCAAATTTGCCACGCGCTGCCAATTTTACCTCCATGCGATCTGGACGCACGCCTGTGGCCGCCGGGATTACTGCGCACATTATAATTACATGAGAGAACGGTCCGGCAAACGCTAGTTGATTCGAATGATAGTAATATTCGGAACTGGCCGAATGCCAGCTTTGAGGGGCCGATAAATTCCAGGCTTGCCAAGGTGCTGGGCCTTCCGTAACCCCCGATCAAGCCTGACACCAGGACAGTGTGGAATGCCGAGCTGTCAGCCAAAAGCGTGCCGTGATTCCAAATAAATATTTTCCCATCCGTTGCTATGGCGAGCCTTGTAACCGATCACGCCACTCTATGAGACATTTTGTAAAGCTCATGGTTGAAGGCAGCGATCACCTGCCATGCTACCTGAGCCAAGTCCCATGCGGGGCGAGCATCGACCGGTTTGTGTGCGGCACGCCGACAGAACCCGGGCGGAACGATGCTTATGTTCGCCATAGGGCTGGCTTTGGACTGCTCCGACTTTGAGCATGAGGATATATTTAACATTTGATTGCCAGCTGCCCAGACAAACGTCGGCAAATAATTTGCCAGTCCAACCCCTTCAACGGCCTGCACTCTCGTCATTGAACGCTCGCGGCAATGAGCTATAATGCATTCGGCCGCCGTTTTGTTTTCGAGGTGTCGACGGATGAATGTTCGATCCGACGCTCAGTCCATTGTATTCATCGTCGATGATGATCCGTCGTTACGCGATGGACTCAAGCGGCTTTTCCAATCAGTGGGTTTGGAATCGGAAGTCTTCGCATCAGCGCCCGAGTTCCTCCAGCGCAAAATTCCAGATGTCCCCAGCTGCCTCGTCCTTGATGTCAGACTACCGGGAATGAGCGGGCTGGATTTTCAGGTCGAGCTCGGCAAAGCAAATATTCAAATTCCGATCATCTTTATGACGGGCTACGGCGATATCCCAATGACAGTTCGTGCCATGAAAGCCGGAGCAATGGAGTTTTTGACCAAGCCGTTTCGAGACCAGGATTTGTTGGATGCGGTTCAGCTCTGTCTTAAACGAGATCGCGTTCGTATTGAGAGCGAGAAAATCGTTCGAGACTTGAAAACTCGTTTCGAGTCGCTGACCGCGCGCGAGCAGGAAATTATGACTCTGGTCGCCGCAGGTCTAATGAACAAGCAGATCGCCGGCAAGCTGGGGGTAAGCGAGATCACCATCAAGGTTCATCGCGGCAGCGTAATGCGCAAGATGGGTGCAAACTCGCTCGCTGAATTGGTGAGGATGACCGAGACCTTGGGAATTCGTTGACCGTAGAGGTTGCATTCCTCAACAGTGTGCCGCGAGCTTAATATTAACGTACAAAGGTGCTTACCCAATCGGCATGTCGAGTGGCAGAATCGGTTGATTGCCGATGGTGATGGCTGGGCGCGCGTCGCCTCTTGAGTGCGTAAGCCGCTAATTGTAAGGCTCTCAAGGCCCGCGATACGGTACTACTCAGCGACAGATCCCCTCGCGCGGTGCATAAAGGAAGCCTGGCAACTACGGGCGAAGCAACTCTGCTGGTGTATACGTACGTATAGTTTCATCAGTCTTTCTGGTATTTGCGAATGACTATCGCACAATGGTGTGCTATTGGTTTGTGTGGTACCCGCCGCATTGCAAAAAGGACGTGCGATTGCAAAAGGTTTCGTTGAAGATGACGAAACCTTTCGAGGAGCTGTAAAAAGGCTCGTTCGGTCACTAGGCTAAGATACGGCAGCATTCGCATCTGCCGACGAGTATCTGGATTCTGAAGAACTGCAGAGCACCTGGTGCCTAATTACTGACATTCAGATGCCCGGCATGAACGGAATCGAGTTGCAGGAACGACTCGTTAGGGATGGCCATCCGGCGAAAGTCATTTTTATAACGGGATTTCCTGAAGAAAGGCTGCGCACGCGTGCCCTCGAAGCCGGAGCGGTCGGATTTCTTAAAAAGCCTTTCGATGACCACTGTCTGATCAAATACCTCGATGAGGCGCTAGAAGCCGCAGGCACAGGAACCCGAAAGCATTAGTGCCCGTTTTGGAGCTCACGCGGTTCCTGCAGTATTCACGCTCAAGTGTAAGGTAGCGGCAGAGAGTAGCTGTCGGGTGCACGCCTAGCCGCATTGTTGATGTCTACGACTACACGCCTTCGGTTGCCCGTTTACCAACGAACGACGGAGTGCCCCCGCAAACTCGCGCGCTTGCAGTCGCTGCTCTTCGCGCGCAGCCGCGGCCATTGCGGTAGCGATGATGCAACATTTCGACGTTCCGCGTTGATGGACCCTGGTCTTGTTCGCTCCTTCTGGCGGCGTGCAGGAAAGTAATTGCAACGTCCGAGACCGCTCGCCGACGATAACCATCTGGGGCGCGGTCTCTCGACAGCACTCTCGGTTGGCTGATCGACTTAATTTTTCCCGCTGCCTTCTCCAAACTGTCGAGCCTCTCATCACCATTAATGGAGTCTCTAGTCACCATTAATGAAAATTGCGCAACCACAGCCAAAACGTCGATGCAGCACGCCCATCGCTAACGCTTGAGTAGCGTCTGCTTGCGGATCAATTTTCTGATGACTGCTGACAGCTTCGGACGGCCGCCGACCAGTATCTCAGCTTCCGACCACCGGCGGGATCGAAAAACTCAATCAGCGTGCACAAACCAGCCTGCAAAAAATGACCATCGGGGAAGATTCAGCCGATTCGCTGCCTCTGCGTCGCGAAGGCCGCTCAACGCGCAGCGAGCAAAACGAGGTGAAGTATTGTTCCATGGGGGTTGCCGGTTGACGCCCAAAGGCGCCCGCCATGAGCCTCAACGATCGAGCGGCAGATCGACAGGCCCATTCCCATGCCCTTGACCTTTGTGGTGAAGAAGGGCTGAAAGATCCGGTCAAGATTTTCCACGTCGATGCCCGATCCCGAATCCTCGATCGTCAGCAACACATCGCCAGTGTCGTCAACCTGAGATCGAATGCTCAGGGTGCGTGGGCGGTTTGATACCGGCTCCATAGCTTCAATCGCGTTCATGACCAGGTTCAGGATGACCTGTTGCAACTGAACCTGATCGACCCGGACGGGTGGAAGGCCCTCGGTCAGCGTATTGCGCACCGATACCTGGTGTCGCTGCAACTCAGCCCGCAAAAGCCCAAGAACGTCCGCGACAATCTCATTAATATCGTGTGGTGTTCCCTCCTGTGCATCTTTCCTGTACATCGCCCGAACGGTGGCGATCACCTCGCTCGCGCGACGCCCGTCACTGACAATTTGCTTCAGGGCTGCTGTTGCTTCCTCCAGATCTGGCGTCTTTCTAGCGAGCCAACGCAAGGCGGCACTGGCGCTCGACACAATGGCCGCTAGGGGTTGGCTTATCTCGTGGGCGATTGACGCCGACAACTCCCCGGCGGCAGCCCTGCGGTTCATATGCGCCAGTTCGGCCATTCGATCTCGGGCGTCCTCTTCCGCACGGCGGCGGCGGGCCTCGGCGGCCGCCCGCTCGGTTTGCATCTCGTTGTAGGCATCGACGACGCGACCAAGCTCGTCGCCACTCTTCCACTTAACTAGCTCGGGCACGTGGTCTGCTTTCGTCCGGTCGATCGAATGCAAGAGGCGCTTGATCGGCCTGCCGATCACGACCCGTACCGCCAGCACGGTCACGGCGACCAACGTCGTTGCCATCACCAAAAGAATCAGCGCGTTCATCCAGAGATGCCAACGCACGTTTTTCCAGATCTCACCGCTTTGGAAGGTGACCACTAGCCGGCCGACATTGTCGGTAATTTTTCCCGTACTGAAGACAAGTTGTTTACTTCTCCTAAAGTCGGGTGATTCGGGCCTTGCATTAATGTCGCCAACTTGGCCGATAATCTTACCCGCTTGATCGAACACAACGGCACTTTGCAGCTGAGGCAAATGCCGCATCTCCGCGAGCAGAGCGGAAATTCGCCCGGTGTCGTACTCCCATGCGGCCGCTGAGAGGGCTGAGCTCTGGAGGGCCACTAAACGATCAAGACTGTTGACCAGTGCGGCGCGTTGGTTGCGGTAATATTGAAGCTCCAGGATCGAAAATACCACCAATACGGCGACGCAAACCATCGGGATATAAATAGCAAGAAGCTTTGCCGTCAGGGACCTAAAATGGACACGTAATCCGCGCATTCTGGCCTTCCTAATCAACGATGCAGGGCGAGCTGAATTGCAAAGAATCGTTCCGCAGGCTCCCGATGCTTGCCTTCTACGCCTTCTCGATCGCACCTGCGGTCCCGAGACCATTGCGGCCGGATACCCCAATCATTTAGCAGAGTCGGGGATAACCAAGCCTATCGTGCCACGGTCGGACTCTTGCGCAGTTGTCGTCGCGAGGCCCGGTTCTGATCGGCCAGATGCATCAGGGCCGCTAAACCAAGACGAATAAGGGTGTCGCAAATCAGGGCAACTTCGCAACCGACCGACCACAATCATTGCTTACCAAGAAGAGAAGCGCCGTATCTCTGCCTGATGGCCTTGATTTCGCCGTCCGCCTCCATCCTCCTTAGAACGGCCGTGATCTGAGGAACGAGATCGGCGTGCTTCTTATTCAGGTAATGGAACAGCGGGTCAACTTCCACCGGAGGCCTGAGCATGACGACGTTGGTGAGCTTCAGGTCATGGATAATTGTCTCGCCGGTAAACCGATTGGCCAAAGCCAAGTCCATGCGCCCAGACGCTACCATCCGGAACGCTGCCTCGTCGGTGCGTGTTTCGTACCGGTTCATATTCTTGGTGTTCTCCTCCGCCACCTTGTAACCGCGATGAAAAGCGATTTTGTAGGGCGCGAGGCTCTGCCATCCGTTGATCACGATCGTGGCGTCACGGCCGAACGCCATCTGCTCTGCCGTCACGTGACTCACGGGGATGCGGATGAGGTTAGTGTATATTTTCTTGATTCCCGCGATCCGTACCAACTCGCCGTCAATGACGCCGTCGTTCGACAATTGGAGCGAACGCTCCCCCGGCAGGATCTTAAAGACGATCGCAATGCCCAGCTTCTGATACGCCTCGCGAATGATCGCCGCTGCTGCATCGTGAAAGGCGTTCTTTTCGGGTGGATATGCAATCGTCAACGTTTGCGGATCAGCCGAGACGAAGTTCGAAAACAGCAAGCCGATGACGATCGCGACGGCACACGGCATCGCCGCCAATACGGTACGCCGGGTGGAGCGCTTGGGCTCGGCAGCCGCGCTCGCGGGCCTCGCAACTCGGTGATCCAGCGATTTGGGCTCGTCGACGAACTTGGCTTTCTTCCTTCGTTTCCTAGCCCCAGCCAATTTCGACATGGCTTTGCCTCTGTCAGATCAGCTCCCATGAATGAATGGTTTCTCTTTTAAAAGTATCATTTACAGATGCAGTGTACAGACGCAGCACGTCTTCGCAAGCGGGGCGTCGGACGTTTTTTTCCAGCGCCTTGGGTGGCATCTAAGGGCGCGCCACGATGCACGGCATCGTGATGCTTAGGCATAATGCGACTATACGTTTGTATAGTGCGCTACTGTCTTGATGCTTGATAAACATGTCCATGTAATAAGTTGGGCTTCCGTTAAGCCTGGTATTCGCTGTAATACCCAAAGGGCGAGAAATTGCGAAAGCCTCCTATAATCTCCATCGTTGACGATGACGAATCCGTTCGTAGAGCTTTAAAAAGCCTCGTTCGTTCGCTGGGCTATGATACGGCAACATTCGCCTCTGCCGAAGAATATCTCGATTCTGAAGCATTGCAGAACACCACCTGCCTAATTACCGACATCCATATGCCCGGCATGAACGGAATCGAGCTGCAGAAGCGACTAGTTAAGGATGGTCATCCGGCGAAAGTCATTTTTATAACAGGATTTCCAGAAGAAACGCTGCGCGCGCGTGCGCTTGAGGTCGGAGCCGTCGGATTCCTCAGAAAGCCTTTCGATGACGACTGCCTGATCAAATACCTCGACAAGGCACTTGAAGGCGCCGGCACAGGGGCCACAGAACATTAGTCCCGGTTTTGAGGCTTGGGCGGCTCCTGTAGTCCTCACGATCAGGTAACGGTGGAGAATTGCCGGGCGGGCGCCCGGCTGCATTATACTGATGTATGGGATTACCCACGCTTTCGGTTATCTCCGCCTACCAACGGACAATAGCGTGCCCGCGCCAATCGAGTTTTATCTAGCCAAGTGAATGCTAACGCTGATGTCATCTGGGTGGGCAGAAAATGAACGAGCATGCAACGACAAAACTGTTTGGGCTATCACTGGCAAGTGTGTTCGTGAGCATGTTGATCTTGAGTGCCGCTTCATATCAAAGCACACCATCGACCACACACAACGTTGTTGCGGTGGTCCGCGCTCGTTGAAACGATCATCGTTCTGATGCGGGCAGCCAAGGGCTCCCGTGCGCGGCCGCGCATGCGTCGGTCATGCGCTCAAAGCATTTGCACGTAACCAATCGCTGCAAATCATCGATGTGATTAAGCCAAATCTCCTTAGCAAACATCCATTGCTCGAGTGTATGGCTGTAGAGCCAGATTATCCCAAGGTATCGATCGTTTACGATTCTGTTTACCAAAAATTTACCAACGTACAATTGCGGGCCAATGGAAGCACCTCCTAACCTCCCTGCATAAGAAGAAAAGTCAGAAAGACAGGGAGAGCGAACATGGGTCGGAGTTCAGTCTCGCACCGGCATGAACTGGAAAGCGTCCAATTACCAGGGGCGCTGGTGCGCAATCAACGCTTCAGTTGCAGGACTTCTTGCGCGAGGTGCGGCGACATCCTGATTGCCCCGGAGTGGTCTGGATACGTGGCTAATGGCCACGCGGTCCACCGGTGGAACTGCGCGAACTGTGATTATCAGTTTGAAACGCGCGTAACATTTCGGCGCGAATTTCACGGGCTGTCCTCTTCATCTCTACCGATCCGCGCCGAAGATGTCTCCCCATAATTAAAATCAACGAGTGAAACAAGTAGGGCTAATTCTGCTCAGCGAGGAGTGTCATGAACAGTTCCCTCTGGTCCGCTGACCGCATGACTCATATCAAGATCGTCGCGGCATCCCTCGCATTGACCGTCATCGTTTTTGTGGTCGTTGGGAG
>JARRNI010000031.1:0-14499 GCA_037385125.1 Pseudolabrys sp. | reverse complement strand
GTGAGCCTGGAAGACGCTTTCTGGCAGGGCTTGAAGGACATCGCGACCGAACGCGACTTGACGCTGTCCGACCTGGTGGCGACCATCGATACCGATCGCCATCAAGGCAATCTCTCGTCCGCGATCCGCCTATTCGTGCTCGATTACTACCGCGCCCAGGCCGGCGCGCGCCGCCCGCGCTCGCGCGAAGGAACCGCGCGCTCTGCCCCCGTGCTAACGGCCGAATGCTGAGGCTTCCGGCCTGCCCGCGCCGTGCAGCGCGGGCGCCGGGCCGATATCGACCGGCGGCGGCAAAGCGGGCGCCCGTTGCCCGCTGCTGTCGTGCATCGGCATAAGCTGCGGTTGCCGTTTCACTTTCGGATCAAGCCTGGGCGTCAAACGCAGTGGCGCGGCAGCGGCGTCGTGGCCGGCCGACGGCGCCGTGCGCCTGGAGACAGGCGAACTGCTAGGCGCCGCGTGTTTCGGCGCAACGCTTCTGGAGCCGGTGTTCTCGCGCACAGAGTTGTTGGGCACAGCGCGATTTGACTTGCTCCCATTGGGTGCGGCGTTGCCCGGCGCCCGACCTTTGGCCGCAGGGCCGTTGGCGGCAGGGGACGTCGGCGGCGGCCGCGCCGCCTGCTCGCGCTTCAGCTTCAATTCCATCTCCTGCTCGCGCTTGCGCTCGCGCGCCCGCTCGCGCTCGAGCTCGCGCACTTTCTTGGCCTGGATCTCGATCGAGCGCAGCGTCAGCCAGCCGGTCAACGCCGAGACGTCGATCGAGCGCTTGGGCGCCGCCACCGGCCCTTGCAGCGCCATGAAGATGTCGGGCCGCGTGCCAGCCGCCTCGCCGGTTCCCGAAAGCACCAGCCTCGCATCGAGCGCGCCGCCGGTGAGATCGAGATTGCCGGACAGCGAGAGCTTCGCCTGATCGCTGTCGGCGCTGAACTTGGCCAGCCGCACCTGCCCGGCGCTGACCGCGAGCGTGCCCTGCGCGCGCTTCACCGCCAGGTCGCCGCTCTCCAACGCTTTGCTCACGACGTCGGAAATGCGGTCGGCATCGATGCGCAGGCCCTGATCGACGGCATGGGTGACGACGTCGAAGGCACGCGGGTCAAGGCCGGCGAACTGCGCGCCGGTAAGCGTGAACTTGCCCTTGCCCTGCAGCGAGCCGATCAGCGCTACCGGACTCAGGCCGGTGCCTTCGACCTCGCCGGAAAGCGCGAGCGTTCCGGTCACCGGCGGGCGCGCGCCCGAGGGCAGCAACGCGTTCAAATCGGCGCCGGACAAGTCGAGCTTGCTGCGCGCGGTCAGACCGTCGGACCCGGCATTAAACGCCAAGCGCCCGGCCAGCCGTCCGCCGGCAAGGACGCCGGCCACGTGCTCGAGTGCCAGCGCATCCTTGCCGAAGCTGAGCGTGGCGCTGACCTGGCGGGCGGTGAGCTGCGGCGACAGGTCGACACGCCGGGTCTTGAGAGCGATGCTGCCGCCATAGTCGCCGAGGATGCCACTGCCGAACGGCGCGTCCGGCCACTGCCAGGCGCCGGCCTTGTTGTCGCTCTCGGCTTTCGCCGGCATGCCGATCGCCGCCGCCACCAGGGCGGCGCCGTCCACGTGGTCGGCCGCGAGCGTGCCGCTCAACTGATGCGGCTTGCCCAACGTGTAGCCGAGCCGGCCGCGCAGGGTGGAGCCTGCCACGCTGGCGTCGATATCGTTCAACGTGAGCTTCTTACCGGCGAGCGCGATGCGGCCGGCGAAGGTGACCGGCAACGCGGCATTGCCGCCGCCCGCATTGCGCAAGGGCGAGAAATCGGCGCGCGCGATCGCCGCGCGCAGGGCGGCGCCCGGGGTATCAGCGAACGGGCTGGCAATACCCTTCACCGTCGCCTTTAGGCCGCCGGCGCTCAATTTGCCGTCGACCTTGAGCTCGCCGCTCAGCGGCCCGTTGGCGTCGAACCTGAGTGTGCCCGGGCCGGACGCCACGGCGACTACGTGACCGAGCCCGAGCATGGCCACCAGGGTCTCGCCCTCGTGGGTGCTGAGCTTGCCGTCGAGCCGCAGGTCATCGCTCTTGAGCGCGGTGAGATCGCCATGGGTCTCGCCGTCGAGCGCGAGCTGCGCCTGGCCGAGCGTGCCGGCCAGCGAAAGCTTGGCGACGCTCTTGGGCGCCGCGCCCTGCACGGTCAGGCTGGCATGCAGCTTGGCCGGCGCCATGGCCGAAGCGCCGCGGCCGAGCAAGGCGGCGGTGCGCGGCGCGAAGCGCGACAGCAACGCCATCACCGGCGCCATGTCCGGCGCGTTGAGATCGACCTGCACGCGCCCTTGCGGCGACGGCGAGGTGACGATGCGCCCGCTGGCCGAGAAAGCCGCGCCACCGAGATCGGCCACCGAGAGCTTGTCGATACGCAGGCCGTCGTCGTCCACCTTGAGCCGGGCGCTGGCGTCGCGCGCGGTGAAGCCGCCGATAGTGGCATGGCCGATGTCGGCCACGATGGTCATGTCATCGGGCCGCGCGATATGGGAGCCGGCGAGCAGCGCCCGGCCGAACCCGAGCACGGCGTCGATATCGAGGTCCGGCGCATGTAGCGCCGCGTCGAGCCGCGTCGGCCGCTTGCCGGCGGCGAACAGATAGACGAAGCCGCCGGTCACGCTCTTGCGGTCGATCTCGGCGGCCAGATGCTCGACCGCGACCTTGTCCGTGGCGAGCGTCAGATCGCCGCGCAGGCTGAGCGGCCGCAACGGGCCCTTACCGGCGGGCGGACGGCCCTCCAGCCAAGCGGTCAGCTGTTTCGGGTAATTGGTCTTCAGCGAAGCCGGCCCGGTGAAGGCGACGTGGTCGGCTGCGACTGCGAGCCGGCCGCTCAGGCGCACCTGCGTGTAGCCGGGCGCGCGGAACTCGAAGCGGTCCAGGCTCCAGCCCTTCGCGTCGGTCGAGATGTCGCCGCGCACGTTCTGTACGGCGTCTCCGCCGAGCGTGATCTGGTCGATGCCGATGCCGATCTGGGTCGGAATGGGCGGCCGGAAGGCGCCGCCGGCCAGCTCGGCAATCTTGCGCAGCGCGGCCGCGGGTGGCGGCCGGGTGCCGTCATCGCCGGCCAGCGTCGAGTCGAGATCGATCTGGCGCGCCGATAGCACGCCCTGGAAATGCGGATGCGGCGCGAACTCGAGGTCGGCGTCACCGGTGAGCGTGAAGCCCTTGTCCTCCGAGCCGTACTTGAATTGCAGGTCCTGCATCAGCGCCGAGGCGGAGCTCACCTTGATCTTGCCGGTGATGTTCCAAGGTTGGCTCAGCTGGCTTTTGCTGCCCACGGCGATGCCGACCGGGCGCGTCACGTTCAGCTTGCCGTCGAAGTGCGGCGCGCCGGCAGCGAAGGCCAGCGTGCCGTCGGTCTGGATGCTGAGCGGATAGCTGACCGGATCGACATTGACGCGCAGCGTCATCTTGCCGTCGGCATAGCGGC
This sequence comes from Pseudolabrys sp., assembly GCA_037385125.1. Classification (GTDB taxonomy): domain Bacteria; phylum Pseudomonadota; class Alphaproteobacteria; order Rhizobiales; family Xanthobacteraceae; genus Pseudolabrys. Next base: position 11,062 of record JARRNI010000031.1, on the reverse strand, counting down.
CGGCCGCCAGCCGGAAAGGATAGAGATCGCCGCCCACGGTGGCGGCGCCCTCGCCCTGGAAGGGCCCGAGCAGCGAGCGCGCCTGGCCGTTGAACCAGACCTTGTCGAGCGTGACCTTGCGGCCCTTGGAGGCGTCGGTCAGCGTCAGCGTGCCGTCCTGGATATTCAGGCGGTCGATGGTGAGGGCATCCGGATCGAAGCCGATCGCCAGGCTGGGCGCCTTCACGTGGCCCTTGCCGTCAAGGCCGAGGCTCAGTTGCGGGCCGACCAGGCGGAGCTGCGACGCCTTCCACTGCCCGCGCATCAGCGGCCCGAGCGCGAATTCGATGCCGAGCGAGCGGGCGCGGATCTTGTCGCCGCCGCCGATCTCGATGTCGTGCAAAGTGAGTCTCGGCGTCGGCAGCAGGCGGGCGTCGATCTTGCCGGCGACATGGACCGGCACGCCGACCAGGCTGGTCGCCTCCTTCTCGAACAGGGCGCGATAGCCGCCCCAGTCGATCATGAGCGGACCGACCAGCGCCGCCACCAGCGCCAAGATGATCGCGATCGCAATTCCGAGCAGAGTGGTTTGCAACGACAGCTCCGGCGCCGTTATCGACGGGAATCAGCCCGCACGCGCGCTCAATGCATAAATCTAGGCGATTTTTGCCCTGCGTTGTCGGCAAATATATGTCGTCGGAACATGGAAACCAGCGCCGGGCGGCGCTGCCCACCGCCGCACGTGGCCGGCTCAGCCGAGCGCGACGATCTTGCCCGGATTCATGATGTTTTGCGGGTCGAGCGCGCGCTTGATCGCCGCCATGGCGGCCATGGCTGTGGGCCCGTGCTCCGCGAGCAGATATTGCATCTTGCCCTGCCCCACCCCGTGCTCGCCGGTGCAGGTTCCATCCATGGCCAGCGCCCGCTCCACCAGCCGCTGCGACAAGGCCTTGGCGCGCTTGACCTCGTCGGCGTCGTCCATGTCGACCAGCAGGGTCAGGTGGAAATTGCCGTCGCCGACATGGCCGACGATCGGCGCCAGGATGCGGCTTTCCGCGATGTCGGCTTGCGTTGCGGTGACGCACTCGGCAAGCTGCGAGATCGGCACGCAGACGTCGGTGGCCACGATCTGCGCGCCCGGCCGCAGCGCCAGGTTGGAGAGCGCGGCATGGTGGCGCGCCTCCCACAGCTTGCTGCGCTCCTCCGGCCGGGTCGCCCAGGTGAAGGGTCCGCCGCCGAACTCGGCCGCGATCTCGCCGAAGCGCTCGGATTGCTCGGCCACCGAAGCCTCCGTGCCGTGGAATTCGAGGAACAGCATCGGCGTCTCCGGCAGGCCGAGCTTGGAATGCATGTTGACCGCCTTCACCTGCAGCGCGTCGAGCAGTTCGATGCGCGCCACCGGAATGCCGGACTGGATGGTGTGGATGGTGGCGTTGCAGCAGGCCTCGACCGAAGGGAACGGGCAGACGCCGCCGGAGATCGCCTCCGGGATGCCGGAGAGCTTGAGCGTCAATTTGGTGATGACGCCGAGGGTGCCTTCCGAGCCGACCATCAGCCGGGTCAGGTCGTAGCCGGCGGAGGTTTTCTTGGCGCGGCGCGCGGTCTCCATCACCTGTCCGTCGGACATGACCACTTCGAGCGCGAGCACATTGTCCTTCATGGTGCCGTAGCGCACCGCGTTGGTGCCGGAGGCGCGGGTCGCCGCCATGCCGCCGAGGGTGGCGTCGGCGCCGGGATCGATGGGAAAGAACACGCCGCTGTCGCGCAGATATTCGTTGAGCGCCTTGCGCGTGATGCCGGGCTCGATCACGCAGTCGAGGTCCTCGGCATGCACCGCCAGCACCTTGTTCATGTCGCGGAAGTCGAGCGAGACGCCGCCGAGCGGCGCGTTGACATGGCCTTCGAGCGAGGTGCCGACGCCGAAAGGAATGACCGGCAGGCCATGCTCGGCGCAGATGCGGACGATTTTCTGCACGTCTTCGGTCGACTGCGGATAGAGCACCGCGTCGGGCGGCTGGTTGGGCACCCAGGTCAGCGTATTGGCGTGCTGCTCGCGCACGGCTGAAGAGGTGACCATGCGGTTGCCGAAGGCGGCAGCCAGTTGGTCAAGCGCCTTCTGTGCGGCGGCGGGCTTGCGGTTATCTTGTTGGGCTGCGTCAGCCAAGGCCATCAGGCGTTTCCTCTGCTCGGGCGCGACGGGCCGGACCCTAGCAGAGGAAGCCGCCGGGATGAAACGGCCGCCCGCGCCGGGCGGGCGGCCGGAACCCCAGGTCAGTTCGTCGAGGGGCTGCGCACCGGCGCTTCGCCGGACTTGGTCAGGAACGGCACGATCATCGCCACCCGCTGACGGTAGCGGCGGTAGTCGTCGCCGAACACCGCGATCAGGTCGCGCTCCTCGAAGGCGATGCCGACGAAGATGTAGACCGTGGTCACCGCGGCGAACAGCAGGTGTCCCGCGGTCATCAGCGGCGTCGACCAGAAGGCGATGATGAAGCCGAGATAGATCGGGTGGCGCACCAGCTTGTAGAACAGCGGCGTCCTGAACTCCGGCTCCGGCATCGGCTTGTCGGCCAGGTGGTTGGCCACCTGGTGCAGACCGAACAGCTCGAAATGGTTGATCAGAAAGGTGCTGAGCAGCACGATGCCCCAGCCGAGCGCGGCCAGCGCCATCAGCGCCATGGCGGCGCTCGGATTGGCGACGTGCCAGACCACGCCGGGAATCGGCCGCCACTGCCAGAGCAGCAGGATAAGCGCGAGCGTGGCCACCAGCACATAAGTGCTGCGCTCGACCGCCGGCGACACGATCTTCGTCCACCAGCGCTTGAAACCCTGGCGCGCCATGACACTGTGCTGGAGCGCAAACACCGACATCAGCGCCAGGTCGATGATCACCGCGGCGACAAGCGGCGCCGGCGTGCCGTTGTCGATGGTCTTCGGCACCACGACACCGGCGACGAAGCCGATGGTGTAGAGGAAGGCGGCGAAGAATAAGAGATAGGCGAGGATGCCATAGAAAAAGCCCAAGACACGTCCCATGGTTGTCTCCTTTCCGAAAGCGGGGAGGCGCCCGCCGGCCGTGCCGACTGCGCCGGATGGGGACAGGATGTCCCCGCTCTTGCCGAAAGGCTTTGACGGCCACTTGATTTGTCCGTGAGAACGTCTTGAGTATTGCCGCAGGGGGCCTTCCCGGCGGCCGCGCGGAGCAGGAAATTTGCGTTATTGTTTCGAGGCTTACGCGCTGGACCCGGGAACGCGCGAGCTCTTGCGGGGGGCCATGCCGGTCGCGCTCGAGCCGCAGGTGTTCGATGTGCTGGTCTACCTGGTCGAGAACCGCGACCGCGTGGTCAGCAAAGACGACCTGATCGCCGCGGTCTGGCAGGGGCGCATCGTTTCCGAGTCGACGCTCACCAGCCGCATCAACGCCGCCCGTCGGGCAATCGGCGACAGCGGCGAGCAGCAGAGCCTGATCCGCACCATCCCGCGCAAGGGCTTCCGCTTCGTTGCGGCCTTGCACGACGAGCCGGCGGCCGAACGAGCGCCGCCGGAGGCGGCGCGGCCGGCGGCGTCGCAACCCGACCGGCCGACGATTGCCGTGCTGCCCTTCGTCAACATGAGCGGCGATCCGGAGCAGGAGTATTTCTCCGATGGAATCAGCGAGGACATAATCACGGCGCTGTCGAAGTTGCGCTGGTTCTTCGTCATCGCGCGCAACTCCTCCTTCGTCTATAAGGGCAAGGCCGTACCCATGAAGCAGGTCGCCGAGGAGCTCGGCGTCGGCTATGTGGTGGAAGGCAGCGTGCGCAAATCAGGCGACCGCGTACGCATCACCGCGCAGCTCAACGACGTCGTCACCGGCAGCCATATTTGGGCCGAGCGCTACGACCGCGGCCTCGCCGACGTGTTTGCGGTGCAGGACGAGATTACCGAGGCGATCGTGGCGGCGATCGAGCCGCAACTCTACGCGGCCGAGAATTTCCACGCCCAACGAAAAGCCCCGGACAACCTCGACGCCTGGGATCTGGTGATGCGCGCGCTGTCGCATTTCTGGCGGGTGACCCGGCAGGACAATGTGGTTGCGCAGGCGCTGTTGGAAAAGGCGATCAGCATCGATTCGGGCTACGGTCAGGCGCTCGGCGTGCTCGCCACCAGCTACATGTTCTGCACGCATATGGGATGGGCCGATCCAGCGGAGCTAGCGACCGCGGAGCGCGCCGCGCTTGCGGCAATTCACGCCGACAGCGAAGACCCTTGGGCCCACCAAGCGCTCGGCGGCGTGCGCCTGATGGCCCGCCGCTTCGACGACTCGCTCGCCGAGTTCGAACTGGCGCTGCGCCTCAATCCGAACTTCGCAATGGCGCAGGGCTATTACGGCCTGTCGCTCGCCTATAGCGGCCGCTGGCAGGAAGCCGACGCGGCCGCGCGGCGCGCGATCGGCCTGAGCCCGCGCGATCCGTTCCTCGGCGTCTATTACGGAGTCGCGGGCTATGCCCAATTCATCGGCCGCAACTATGCCGACGCGATGAAGCTGGCGCGCGAAGCCATCCGTCAGCGCAGCGACTTCGTCGGCGCCCACCGCGTGCTCACCGCCGCGGCGGCCATGGCCGGCCAGACCGAACGGGCGCACGAGGCGTTGCAGGAACTGCGCCGCGCGCAGCCGAACGTGTCGCTTGCCTGGATCGCCGACAATATTCCGGTTCGCGACGAGGCCGAGCGCGACCACTACGTGGAAGGCTTCCGTCGCGCCGGGCTGGAATAGGATTGACTCTACCACGTCATGAAATCTCATGACGCGCACCCCTAATGTTTGCGGATCCGCAAGCGCGACATCCGTTGATGCAAACGCCGATTGAGGCAACAGGATTACGAAACGCAATAGCCGCCGAGCTTGGTGGCCCCGGCGGCGATCGTGTTTGCAGCCTTCAGAGAACTCAGCCGGCCTGCGCGGCCTTGCCGACGATCGGCCCGGGCTTCTTCACCTGCGCCATCAGGTCGTTGTTCCACTGGCCTTCCACCTTGAAGTGGGCGGCGGCGCCGAGCAGCACGGCCTCGATCAGGTTATGATTGAGATAGGCGTACACGCCCGGCTGGTGGAAGGTGTACATCGCGGCCGCCGCCGAACCGCCGCGCACGAACCAGGTCTCCAGGTTGGTCTCCGGCGGATTGGAGAACTTGCCGCTCTCCCAGACATAGTCGCCGTGGCCGCCGATCAGGTGGGGCCGCGTATCGCGATTGGCCTGCGAGTGCACGATCAGCACGGTCTCGCCGACCTTGGCCTTCATGGCATTCTTGCCGGTGAGCGCGCCGACCTTGCCATTGAACACCACGTGCGAGGGAATGAGCCCGCGCATGAGCTGGATCTGGTCCTGATAGGCGTCGGCCGCGGTGGCGTAGCTTTTGAACTTACCATTGGCGTCGCGCGGAATGTAGAAGTCAGTTTCGCCGACGTAATAGACGCGATCGTAGCGCAGCCGCTTGCCGCTGGCGTCCTTCAGGCCGTCGCGCGGCAGCACCATGACGGCGCCCTGCATGCCGTTGACGACGTGCCAAGGGATCATCGGGCCGCCGGGCGCGCAGTGATATACGAAGACGCCCGGGCGCGTGGCCTTGAAGCGCAGCGTGACCTCTTCGCCGGGGCTGACATGGGTGAGCGCACCGCCGCCGAGCGCGCCGGTCGAGGCGTGCAAATCGATATTGTGCTCCAGCATGTTGGTCGCCGGATTGACCAGAGTGAGCTCGACATAGTCGCCTTCGTGCACCACCATCAGCGGACCCGGGACGGACCCGTTGTAGGTGAACGCGTTCAGCGTGGTGCCCTCGTCGTCGACGACGACCGTCTTCTCGTGCACGGTGAGCGTGAATTCGTTGATTACCGGGCCGGTGTTGGCAATCTGATCGTGCGGATGCACGAACGGCGGCGCGACCAGATCGATCTTCTTGCGGACGGTGGGAAGCGGGCCAGCGTCGGCGTCGGTCTTGACGGCGGCTTCGGCGAATTCGGTGGTGGTGGCAGCTGCGGCCGCGGCAGCCAAACCGGCGGCGCCGATCATCGCGCCGCGTCGAGAGATAATCATGGCGGAGGGCCTTTGTGATTTTGCGAATTGAATTTGACGCGCGGGACCATGCGCGCGCACCGGCGCCGCTTCTTTGTGCTGCGTCAATCTCGCAAAACGCGGAACATCCGTAATTGTACGGCTCCGTAGAATTACGGAGCCGCGTTCAATCGCCGGCGAGCGCGACAAGCTTGTCCGGATCGCGAATGACAATGCGCTGACGGCGGCCGCCTTCGACGAGGCCCTGCGTCTCCCAGGCGCTGAGAATGCGGCTCACCGTATGCAGCGTGGTGCCGGTCATCTCGGCGATGTCCTGCCGGGTGATCGGAAAGTCGATCTCCACTCCCTCCTCGACCTTGCGGCCGGCCTGCCGCATCAAGCGCAGCAGCGCATGCGCCACGCGGCGCTCGACCTGCTCGGTCGACATTTCGACAACGCGGGTATGCGTCTCCTGCAAGCGGCTGCCGACCGTCTGCAAGGCGTTGGTCGCCAGCGCCGGATACTTCTCCACCAGGCGCGGCCAGACCGCCGCCGGCCATGCCAGCACCACGCTGTCGTCGACCGCCGTCGCCGTTGCCGGATAGCGCGCAAGCCCGATCGCCATGGCGACGCCAAACAGTTCCCCCGGCGACACATAACGCACCACCACCTGCTGGCCTTCCGCCGTGGTCTTGGCAGCGCGGACGTGCCCGTGCAGCAGCACGAAAAAGGAGTCCGCTTCGCCGTCCTGCGCGAACACGACGCTGTTCTTGGCGTAATGAACCGCGCGCGCCTCGTGCAGAATGTCGTCGAGCGCGTCCGGGCTCAGCCCGGCGAAAGGCGGCATTTCCGCGATCATTGAGCGGTCGACCGTGGCCATCGCCTCTTTACTCTCCAGCCTCTCCGGGTGTCGGCCGTCCTGTTTAGAGTGCGGCTGCCGCGGGCACAATTGCACCGAATGCCGGGACCCGAAGCGGCGGTGGACGGCCAAAACCCGCTGTCGTAGGTTCCCGCGCGTCCCGTCCGTTCAATTTCCGGAGTGCGCCATGGCCGGCCCCGTTATCGCCATCACCGAGAATATTTTTCCGACCCTCGATCCGGCCAGGAATGCGCTGGCCAAGCTCGATCCGACCTTCCGCATGGCCAAGAGCACGAGCGCCGAGGACATCCTGGAAGTCGCGCGCGACGCCGACGCCATCCTGGTGACCTATGCCAAGCTGCCCGGCGATCTGATCCGCCAGCTGACCCGCTGCAAAGCGATCGGCCGCTTCGGGCTAGGCGTCGACAACATCGATCTGCCAGCCTGCAAGGAGAAAGGCATCAAGGTCAACTACGTGCCGGACTATTGCATCCATGAAGTGTCCGACCACGCGGTGGCCATGCTGCTGGCGCTGATCCGCAAGATTCCTTACTCCAACAAGCTGGTGCAGGCCGGCCGCTGGGAAATGCCGGCGGTGGTGCCGATCCGCCGCATCGAGGGCACGGTGCTCGGCCTGCTCGGCTTCGGCAACATCCCGCGGCTGGTGGCGCCGAAAGCGAAGGCCTTCGGCTTGAAGGTGATCGCCTACGACCCCTACGCCAAGCCGGAGGTGTTCAAGAATGCCGACGTGGAAAGCGTCGATCTCGACACGCTGCTTTCGACCAGCGACTATGTCTCCGTGCACGCGCCGCATACACCGCAGACGCGCGGCATGGTGAACGCAGCGGCCTTCGGCAAGATGAAGAAGGGCGCCTATATCGTGAACACCGCGCGCGGACCGCTGATCGACGAGGCGGCGCTGATCGCCGCGCTCGACTCAGGGCATCTCGGCGGCGCCGCGCTCGACGTGGTGGCGGTCGAGCCGCTGGCCAAGGAGTCTCCCCTGCTCGGCCGCGACAACGTAATCCTCACTCCGCATACCGCCTTCTATTCGATCGAGGCGCTCGACGAATTGCAGACCAAATGCGCGACCGACCTGGCGCGCGTGCTCAGCGGCGAGAAGGCAGTTTACGCAATCAGCGCATGACCTAGCCGTCATGCCCGGCACTCGGGTCCGGCTTCGCGGGCCCGAGCACAAGCCTTGTGCCGGGCGTCCACGCCTTTAGACTCTCTCAATCAAAGACGTGGATGGCCGGGACAGGCCCGGCCATGACGGAGAAAAAATGACCCAAGCTCACGATACTCAATCTCTCGCTCCCGAAATCCCCACGCCCTTCGTGTCCTCCGTCATGCGGGTCGAGCCGGAATGGATCGACTACAACGGCCATCTGAACATGGCCTATTACAACGTGCTATTCGACCGCGCGGTCGACGAGGTCTACGAGCTCATCGGCATCGGACACGACTATCTGAAACGAACACAACACTCGACCTTCACCGCCGAGGTGCATGTGCGCTACCTGCACGAGATCCATGAAGGCGATCCGGTGCGGGTGGAGTTCCAGTTGCTCGATTTCGATGCCAAGCGCATCCACTATTTCGAGACGCTCAAGCACGCCGAAGAAGGCTGGGTGTCGGCGACGTCGGAGAACATGACGCTGCACGTGGACATGACGGCGAAGAAAGTGGCGGCCTTTCCCGACGACGTCATGCGCGCACTGGCCGCGGTGAGGGCCGCGCATGCCAGGATGCCGGTGCCGGAGGACGTCGGGCGGAGCATCAAGATGCCGGGGAAGCAGTAGAGTCGCTCGGTCGATTTCAGTCTTGCTCAGACCGTGCCGCGGGCTCGCTTCACCTCTCCCTTAGGGAGAGGTCGGCGCGCCATAAGCGCGTTTACGCGCGTCTTCGACGCGCCATGGCGCGCGGGGTGAGGGCTCACAGCCTAATGAGAGTTCCGATGCCTCTCACCCCAACCCTCTCCCCAACGGTTCTCGAGATCATGTTTCCCCGAGATGGACGTTGATTGCTAGTCGTTCATAACCGTTTGATTTCACTTGCGGAGGTGCGGACCAAGAATCACGTTCGTTCCCGTCAGTTGATTCGCGGCGCTACCTATTTGAGGTTCGGGTAGCACCGCTCATAGGTGTTACTTCCATGCCTCGCATCAAACTAACCAAAAGCGCCATCGATGGGCTGCCGACGCCGGACTCCGACGTGGTCTACTGGGATGTCGCCTTACCCGGTTTCGGCATCAAGATCACACCGAAAGGCCGCAAGGTGTTTATCGTCTTGTACCGCACGGGCGGCGCGGGCTCGAGGTTACGAAAATTTACCATCGGACCATACGGGCGCGTAACGCTTCATCAGGCGCGCGTCGCGGCGCAGAAGGTCTTTACTGCAAAGCTGGACGGCCGCGACCCTGCGTTGGAAAAGCGGGAAGCCAAACGGCGAGGGGCAGCAGATCGCGTCGACGATTTGCTGGAGGCGTTTATTAGCCAACGGCTATCGTCGAATCGTTCCGTGGAGGAGATTTCGCGATTGCTTCGGCGGGAGATCGGCAAACCCTGGGCTAGTCGGAGCATTCATGAAATCAGCAAACGAGACGTAATCGAGATCGTCGCCGCCATTGAACAGCGGGGCGCTCCGGCCGCGGCCAACAAGACCTTAAAATCGATTAAGACATTCATGAGCTGGTGTGTAGGTCGAGCCATCCTTGAGAAATCTCCTGCCGAAGGCATTCCGCTTCCCAGCAAGGAAATAGCGCGGGACCGCGTACTGACCGACAAGGAACTGGCCGAAGTCATTCTGGCCGCCCAGAAGATGGGCGAACCTTATGGCGGCATCGTCGAGTTCCTAGCGCTGACCGGACAGCGGCGCGAAGAGGTTGCCCAGATGCAGTGGGAGGAAGTGGACTTCAGGCACGGGCTTTGGACGATCCCCAAAGCCCGGAGCAAGAACAAAAAGCCGCACTTTGTGCAACTCTCTGATCAGGCGCTTGCGGTGCTGAAACGCCAGACGCAAGAGGGACCATTCGTATTTTCAGTGTTGGGACAGAGGCCGTTCCAGGCTTTCAGTATGGCCAAACGGGAGCTTGACCGGCTGAACGGAGTGCCCGAGTGGAGAATTCATGATCTACGGCGGACCTGCGTCTCGGGGATGGCGCGGCTGGGCGTTGCGCCGCATGTGGCGGATAAGATCCTAAATCACCAGAGTGGCACAATCTCAGGTGTTGCTGCGGTCTATCAGCGCCATGACTTTATGGCGGAGCGCAAGCAGGCACTTGATGGGTGGGGCGCTCATATTGGTGCGCTTTTAATTACGGCCGCACCCAAGCAGCCAACCGCTTTCCCCCGCGTCGCGTAATTCGGTAAAAAAGCTTGTCGGCATCACTCTGATTCGTCTCCAGGCATGGTAATGACGCGCCTCGTTCCAGACGGTTTTTTGACAATTCGAGAAGCGGCGGAAAAGCTTGCGGTCGGATTGTATTCGGGTGAACCTGATCGATCCATTGTAGAGCAGCACAAAAAATCTGGATTTGACATCGCTGATGGAGCAGCCGTCGACGAAGCAATCGCAGAGCTTTGGAAGGCAGTCGACAAGGGCGACTTGCAAGCCTTCCTGGTAGGACCGGGAAATCCAATACCACTGAAGCTACCCAACCGGATGTCACAGGGAATCCCGTTGCTGCGTAGCACAAGAGTCGGCGATTTGAGCTTTTTGCGTCCTGGGAATCCGGACTATGCCGTGTTGGTGAATTGGTTCGGGCCGGATCTTAGGCAGGTCTCCGTCGTGTTTGCAGTCGAGGACGTATCCAAATTATCCAGAAAGCTTTTGCAATTGCGGCGCCGACGAACTGCATCAGCAACACGGGACAATGTCGGCCGGCCGTCGCGTCAGGCTGAGGTGAAAAGCATAATCAACGATGTAATTCAGAAAGGCCGATGGTCGTACCCCCAGTCGCTGAAGGCATTGACCAAGACTGTAAATGATCGGGGCAAGTGGCCAAATCCGGTGAGCGCCGACACAGTCACACGAGCTCTCGACTCGCTTTATTCCCAGTCTAAGAGCCGATCCGCGAAGTTCTTGAGTCGCATGAATCGGATGTGATTCATTGTGGGCGCTTGATTCGCGAAGGAGCGCCCCATGTGGACACCTGAACAGCGACGCGCTGTACACCGCAACGGTCTTCGTTATC